>JAUNJS010000128.1 GCA_030533125.1 Eubacteriales bacterium
CGGGCGCGACTGAGGCTGTTCCCGCCGAAGAAGACACTGCCGTTGGTGCCACAGAGGAAGCAGCTGCCGCTGCGACCGAAGAGAATGAGGATGAGAACGCAGGCGCAGGCGAGACTGAGTCTGTTCCCGCCGAAGAAGGCACTGCTGTTGGTGCCACAGAGGAAGCGGCTGCCGCTGCGACAGAAGAGAATGAGGACGAGGACGCAGGCGCGGGCGCGACTGAGGCTGTTCCCGCCGAAGAAGACACTGCCGTTGGTGCCACAGAAGAAGCAGCTGTTGCTGCGACAGAAGAGAATGCCGCTGCCGCGGCAACAGAAGCTGTTCCTGCGGAAGAGGAGGGAACGGCTGTTGCCGCGATGCCCGCGAAGACTTTCCGCAGCAGTGTGGCCGGCATGACGATCTCCGTCAGGGCGGAGGAAGGGACCTTTCCCGAAGGAACCCAAATCAGGACGACTTATGTCAGTCCCGATTCTGTCATGGAGGCCATCGAAGGAACGGTTGACGGCGAGATCATGAAAGTCAAAGCCGTAGATATCTCTTTCCGGTATGAAGATCATGAGATTCAGCCCGGGAAGCCCGTTCAGGTCAGCATCAGCGCTCCCGGTATGGACAGCAGCCTGGATCACGAAATTGTACATATCAACGACCACAAGAGCGGTGTGGTCGAGACTGTCGTTAATAAGGAAGACATGCCCGGCACGAAGGGATCCTTCGAAGCGGACGGGTTTTCAATCTATGCAATCGTTGAATCCGGTTCTTATAACGAGGATGATAACAAGGGGGCGGTGTGCACTTATGAGTTTTACACTTCCAAGGCTGAAGCGGAAGCCGGCACGGATCCCATCAGCGTCCAGAGGGTAAAGACGGGCGACGTCCTCCAGGAGATGCCTGCCCCTGCGCTGGGATCCAATGAAGAGTTCCTCGGCTGGGTGACGCTTGAGGGCGATGAAGTTGAGTTCGGCGTGGTAACGGTCGCGGAGGAAAAGACGGTAAAGGCATATGCCAAAAAGTCCGTGACTTATTATGTCACATATATAGGCGCGGCGGGAGAGATCCTGGCAGTGGAAAGAGTGGAAGCTGCGGCGGGAGAATCCGGCAAGGCGCATCCTTCAAGATATGTGGCGGTTCCTGCCGCGACCGAAGGAGCATTTTACGGATGGGCGGAGAAGGAGAACGCCGGGATCGACGAAGTGATTGAGAACGATCCGTATTTCGTCACCGGGAACAAAGAGCTTTATCCGGTCATCATCCCCTGTTTCTGGATCCGTTTTTACGAAAATGACGGCGGGGGCGGCGGCGCTTCCTATACAGAGCCGGTCGCGGTCAGAGAAGGAGAGACGGCAGAAAGCGTGAAGCCGGAAGACCCCACACGTCCCGGATATTCTTTCGTCAAATGGACAAAAGATCCGGAGGGCACTGAGGATTTCGACTGGGATTCTTATCCCGATAAAAACCAGGATCTTTATGCCCAGTGGGAGCCGAACGCGGAGACGAACTACACGATCGTCGTTTGGAAACAGAAGGTTACGGATTCTAAAAACGCGGAAGATGAGCAGAAGACTTACGATTATGTGGAGAGCCATGTACGTTCTGCTGCCCCGGACCAGGAGATCACAGAGGATCTGTACGTGGGATCGCTGACACAGTATCCCGGATTTAAGGACAAATACAGGACGGAGTATGATGAAAACACGAAAGCGAACAGGAACCGGATCCGCGGCGGGGGTGACACAGTCATCAATATATATTTCGACAGGAAACTCGAGACGATTCAGTTCAATACCCTTGTAAACAGCGAATGGACGGAATACAAAACATTTACCGGCCTCTATGGACAGACCCTGCAGCAGGGCGATCCTTCGTATGTGTGGCCGGATGAAATATCCTGGTATGATTTCCCTTCAGGACCCGGCGGCGGCTGCGACGATCCCACGAACTTACCGACGATTCTGGCATACTTTGATGAACAGGCAGACAGTACCCCTGAGCTGTATGAACTGTATGGTTTTGAAGGGACAAACTATACGGTCAGCTATTACAAGCAGAATACAGACGGAACCTGGCCGAACGAACCGGCGGACACTGTCAAGATAGCTGAGAATGTCAGAGGATTTAAATTGACCGAACAGTACGGGGAAGGGTTCGCCGTCTACCAGTACAGAACGCTCAACAACGGCAACTATGCATGGGGAGAGTGGACGAACTATATTCCCGGCAATACTTTATTCATGGCTTCAACCAGCGCCATGGGGGTCCGGTTTAAAAGGAACCGGTTCGACCTTTCCTTCAGCTCGGACGGATCGGAACTCGAGGACCTTGCGCAGAAAGAGGTTTATTTTGAAAAACCGCTGGGGGATTACGAACCGGCCGGTTATATAAAAGGAGAAACAACGAAGAAGGTCGACGACGTCCCTTATGTGTTTGACGGCTGGTATCGCAATGAAGCGGGCGCCGGCGATGCATTTGATTTCAGCACGGAAACTATGCCGGCAGCCAATCTGACCCTTTATGCCAAGTGGGTGAAGCAGCATTTCCATGTGTCCCTGGATCCTGACTCAGGAACTTTTGTCAACCCGCAGGACGTTGAGTTCGATGTTGATTTCGGGGAAGAGCTTGACAAAGAATCCTTGGAGAAGATAGAACGGGCGGGATATACACTGGTCGGCTGGTACGATGAGAATGACAAGCCTTATGAGTACGGCAGGATCTCCGGCAATCTCTCTCTCATCGCGAAATGGCGGCGGGACGGAGAGGTGGCCATCGACTATGACGCGAGCGAACATAGCACGGATGTGGTGCAGGACACGCACAAATATTCGACAGACTCCACGGTCGTCGTCGCGAGGGCACCTTCCAATGTGGACGAAGGTTTTGCCTTCATCGGATGGCAGATCAACGGTACCGGCAAGGTCTATTATCCGAACAACAGCTTTGACATCGACAAAGTCGATCATGATCCCGATGACCCGGATAAGGTCGTTCTTGCAGCCAGGTACGAAAATACAGGAGGAGAAGGCACTGCGACGGAGCAGGTGACGATCACGTATGATCCGAACGGCGGCAAAGGCGGACAATACACGATTCCTCCGGTTTACAGAAACGAAGAAATCACGATCAAGGACGCGTCCGACAGTGAACTGGGTTATACCAGAACGAGCTATGAATTTATCGGCTGGGCCCTGGAGGGAAATAAAAACGGCAGCACGCCTGATTTCAGGGCGGGCGATGTCGTCGGCGCGGACAATGTGACGCGGGACTATGGCGGCACGACCGATGGCAACCCGAAGGCGAATGTCCTGTACGCGCTCTGGAGGGAAACGCAGATCACGATCAATTACGCGGTGGCTTCCGACAGCACGGGTATGGGTACCGTATCGAAGGCTCAGGAAACCTTGAAAGCGCATTCGGAAACAGCGTCCGGATCCAGTGCAGTACCTGCCTCGGATATTTACCAGCTCGATTTCTGGACCTGCGATGAAGGCACAGATCACATAAGTACAGATCTCCATTATGTCCCTTCGCAGAACAGCGACGAAGTGTATGAAGCGCATACTTACTACGCGCACTTCAAGCGGAAGGAGGCTGCGGTAACGGTCCACCATTATCTCAGGGGAACAACGACAAAAGTGGCGGATGATGTGACCGCAGCCGTGGGAATCGGCCTGGAATATACCGCCGGATCTGCCGCGGAATTCTATGAAAAATTCCAGGAAATGGAGCTGATAGCGGACAGCTACGCGCCGAATCAGAAGATTACAGTGGATGCCGATGAAAACAACAACGAAATCTTCGTCTACTACACGCTGGCGCTGACGATCAAGGCGGAGACCAGAACCAGAGAGTATGACGGGCAGCCGCTTGCGGGTGAATACATGATCACGGGAGCGTTATCCGATGATGAATCCATGATCGTGGAGGCCCTCGGCACGCCGCCGTCCATCACGAACGTAAGCGAGAGTCCGAAGAAATACCTGACGAAAGAAGAACAGGCCGGGATCACAGGGATTCCCGGATACTATAATGTTGCTTACACGCCCGGCACCCTGACGATCACGAAGGCGGGGGCGGGCGAACTTGGTCTCGTCGTCCGATCCTACGAGAACGAGTATGATGGCAGCGAGCACAGCATCACCGTGGACACGGCTGTAACGGAAGGGACGGAGCTGTATTTCACGACGTCGAATCCCGGGGAAGCAGGCTTCGACGTGGGGAGCTGGAGCCGGGACAACCCCGTTTTTACGCACGTGGGCGAGACGCCGGCAAAGGTGTACGTAAAGGCGGAGAACGCCAATTACGAAACGGCGAGCACAGATGCGACGGTCACGATCAGCAGAAAAGCAGTCACGATCGAGGTGTCCGACGACAGCAAGACATTCGGGGAATCTGATCCTGAGTTTGAGGACGCGGGCATTACCGGCGGGATCGGAAACGATCTCTCCGGGATCAGCCTTAAGGTGAGCCGCAGCGATGTGGGCGATGAAACGGTCACGACACACGAAGGAGTACTGGCCATCAGCCAGACAAAGCAGCAGCTGGAGTCGGCGTATACAGATTACAGCTTCACAGTCGGGACAGGAGACTTCGAGATCAGGCCTGTCAAGTTGAGCGACAATGAACGGATAAAAGTGACGGAACCCGGGGACGTCTATTACAACGGCCTGGAACAGAAGCAGGAAGTCACGATCAAAGACTCCATGCTGGATGACTACGAACTCAAAGAGAATGAAGATTACACAATTACCTATAAGGACAAGAATAACGGAGAGGATTTCACAAACGCCGGGGAAATAACGATCGTTGTTGACGGTATGGGGAATTACGCCGAAACCTTGAGCATGACCTATAAGATCCTGCCGCGCCCTGTGAATCTGAAATCCGAAAGCGGCAGTAAGCCGTTCGACGGCGAACCGCTGGAGCTGCCGGACGTCTCGGGCGGAGACCAGGATGACGAAAACAACACCGGTTTTGTGACCGGCGAAGTAACAGAACTGAAGGCGACCGGAAGTGTGACACAGGTCTCCGAAAAAATAGTTGACAACAAGATCACCTTCACAAAGACTGGCAATTTCAGACAGGAGAACTATTCGATCAATATAGATGAAGGAGAATTGTGGATCACACAGCGGGAGATCACGGTCGAAGTCCCGGACGCAGCAGACGTCGAGTACGATGGTAAGGAGCATACCGGCGAGACGCAGTACAAGTTCAGCAACCTTGTGGAAGGCCATGAGGCGACCATTACCTACAACCCGGCAAAAGGAACTGAAACCGGCACGCACACCGGCAGCTTTGAAGATGATTTGCACGTATCGTATGAGGGAGGATGCATATACGGATGCTCAGCCACCTATGATGTGACGGATAACTACATGCTGGTTTCAATGACTCCCGGAAAGCTGTTCATTTTTGATACGGACATCAGCGACGGGAATAAGATCAAAGTATCGCAGCCTGCAGACGTCATCTATAATGGCGCAGAGCAGAAACAGAACGTGACGGTGCAGACAATCCCGGGTGAGGGAGGGGAAACGTCGACACTGACCGAAGGTAAGGATTATGAGCTGGTGTACGATGAAGATTTGACGAGCATCGGCACGAAGCGCATCAAGGTGAAAGGAACGGGCAGCTGCAAAGGGGAGGTCGACAGGGAATATCAGATACTCCCCATCGGGATCGCCGTCAAAGCAAAGGACAGCGAAAAGGTATATGACGGAAAAGCACTGAAGGCGGAAGATACCGGTTATGAGCTCGCAATAGACACAGAAGGAGTAGTCAGCCTTCCGGCAGGTGAGATCATGGATGTCACTCTTTCCGGCGGGCGGACGCTTGTCGGCAGCACCCCCGCGAAGATTGACGGCGTCACGATCAGGAAAGCTGACGGTACAGAGACAACCGGGAACTACACGATCACAACGGAGAACGGAACCCTGACGGTCACAGACGGAACCGGAGCCGGAGAAGATCCGGTCGACGACAGCCTTGTCGTCACAAAGACAGTTGACAGCAGGGAGTACAAACCGGGAGAGACCGTCACATTTACAGTTACAGCCACCAATATCTATGACGAAGCAAAAGATATTACGCTCTCCGAGATCGACGGAGTCACGCTTAAGGACAAAACGTTCAGCGGCGTGGAGCCCGGCGAGACAGTGGAAACGACCGCGTCCTACAGGATTAAAGAGGCGGATTCCCTGAAGGGAAGTTTTAAGAACACGGTGACAGCAGCGGTCGGAAATGTCACAAAAAAGGCCGAAGCGACCGTGAAGACGGAAGAAAAGAACGGACATTTAACAGTTGAAAAGACCACCACGAGCGAGACTCCCGGGGAGGGATATGCCGCCGGCGATACCATCGGGTACGGGATCACAGTCAAAAACGACGGCAACCTGACGATTACCGATATCACCGTGACGGACGAACTGACCGGTGACAGGTGGACAGTGGCATCCCTGGCGCCCGGAGAGTCGAAAGACTACACAACAAGCTACACGGTGACAGAGGATGACGCGGAAGCCGGAGAAGTGGTGAACGTCGCGACAGCGACCGGAACCAGTCCTGATCCCGAAGTCCCGGAAGTCCCGGTAACCCCCGGTACCGATCCCGAACCGACGACGAATAAAAAGGGTCACCTTACAGTGACTAAGGACACAACGAGTGAGACTCCCGTGGGAGGATACGACTTCGGCGACACGATCGAGTACAGGATCACCGTCCTCAACGACGGCAACCTGACAATCACGGATATTACCGTTAAGGACGAGCTGACCGGCGACGAGTGGGCAGTGGAATCCCTGGCGCCGGGTGAGTCCAGGGAATTCGAGGCGAGTTACACGGTCAAAGAGGCTGATATCATGGCCGGAGAAGTGGTGAACGTCGCGACAGCGACAGGAACCAGCCCCGACCCCGGGGAGCCGGAAGTACCGGTAACCCCCGGCACCGATTCCGAACCGACGGCAGACAAAAAGGGCCACCTTACAGTGACCAAGGACACAACGAGCGAGACTCCCGAAGAAGGATATGCCCTCGGCGACACGATCGAGTACAGGATCACCGTCCTCAACGACGGCAACCTGACAATCACGGATATTACCGTTAAGGACGAGCTGACCGGCGACGAGTGGGCAGTGGAATCCCTGGCGCCCGGAGAGTCAAAAGACTTCACAACGAGCTATACGGTCACAGGGGCCGACGTGGCTGCGGGAGAAGTGGTCAACGTGGCAACAGCGGCCGGAACCAGCCCCGATCCCGAAGTTCCGGATGTCCCGGCACAGGACGGCATCGATTCCGAACCGGTATCTGAGGGGATCGATCCCGAACCGGAACCAATATCTGACGGCAAGGGTCATCTGACCGTCGAAAAAGTAACGACGAGCGAGGCACCCGAGGGCGGATACCCGGTCGGAGCGACGATCGAGTATAAGATCACTGTCATAAACGATGGTGATTTCACGATCACCGGCATCACGGTGACGGACGGCCTGACCGGTGATGAGTGGGAAATCGCATCCCTGGCATCGGGCGAGTCGAAAGAATTCACCGCGAAATACACTGTCACGGAGGCTGACGCGGAGGCGGGAGAAGTGTTGAACGTCGCGACAGCGACCGGAACCAGCCCTGATCCTGACGAACCGGAAGTCCCGGCAGAGGACGGAACAGATACAGAGCCTGTGGCTCCTGCGGCTCCTCCGACGCCCGTGGCACCTGTGTCATATGACATCCGCTATAATCTGAACGGAGGATCCTATGACGGGAGCACGGAGGATATTGTAGAGCAGTACCCTGTCGGCACTGTCATCACCATCCATGAAGCACCCGAGAGGGATGGATATACCTTCGATTACTGGAAAGGCTCGGCATATCAGCCCGGAGACAAATATACTGTGACCGGAGACCATGTGTTTGAAGCACAGTGGAAAGAAAAGGAGGAGGAAAA
>JAUNJS010000481.1 GCA_030533125.1 Eubacteriales bacterium
CCAGGACCCCGATCATGAAGCCCAAAAAGGCTGTCATCGTCGGCGGCGGCAACGTGGCCATGGACGCGGCCAGGACAGCGCTGCGCCTCGGCGCGGAGACGCACATCGTCTACCGTAGAAGCGAAGAGGAGCTCCCCGCCAGACGCGAGGAAGTCCTCCACGCCAAGGAGGAGGGCATCATTTTCAACCTCCTCACCAATCCCGTCGAAATCCACGCGGATGAAAACGGCTGGGTGAAGGGCATTACCTGTCTCCGCATGGAGCTGGGCGAGCCCGATGAGTCCGGCCGCCGCAGCCCCGTCGAGATTCCCGGCTCCGAATTCTACACCGAGTGCGACGCCGTCATCATGTCTCTGGGAACCAGCCCCAACCCGCTGATTGCCTCCACCACGGAAGGTCTGGACATCAACCGCCGCAAGTGCATCGTCGCGGACGAAAACAACGGCCGGACCTCCAAGCAGGGCGTCTTCGCGGGCGGCGACGCGGTCACCGGCGCCGCGACCGTCATCCTCGCGATGGGCGCGGGAAAATCCGCGGCCAGAGGAATCGACGAATACCTCTCCGGCAAAGCCTGAGATTTCCGTATTTAACTGCCCGGTCCGGGTCGTTTCAACGGAGGACCAGAGCCTGCAGCCACCGCGCTGCAGGCTCTTTTTTTCATAAGATACTTGCGCTGTGGCGTTTGTTTGACTATGATAAAGAGACTGTCCGCATTGTTCATTTTTCATCATCACCCGGGAGGTTCATACTACATGGTAAAGGAGCTGGATTTCAGCGCGGAGATCCAAAGGGATATTTTCGGAATGCACGATTCCCACGTCCGGAAAATCGAGCGGGAGCTGCAGGTCAGCGTCGTCTCCCGCAACGGGACGGTCAAGGTAATCGGGGAGGAAGATCAGGTGGCGGCGGCCGTCGTGCTCCTGGAGGATCTGGCAGGCCTGTCGGAACACGGTTCCGACGTCACTTCCCAGCAGGTGGATTACGCCCTGGAAATGAAGGAGGAGGCTGTTCCCGGGATGCTTCAGAAAATGGACGGCGATATCATCTGCCACACAGTGAGCGGCAAGCCGGTAAAGCCCAAGACAATCGGGCAGCAGCGGTATATCGACGCGATCCGGGAAAATCTGATCGTGTTCGCGAACGGCCCCGCAGGCACCGGCAAGACTTTCCTGGCGATGGCAATGGCCATTACGGCGTTTATGAACGGGGAGGTCGAGAGGATCATCCTTACACGGCCCGCGATCGAGGCGGGCGAGAAGCTCGGTTTCCTGCCGGGTGATCTGCAGAGTAAAGTCGATCCCTATCTGCGGCCCCTCTATGACGCCCTTTATCAGATCATGGGCGCGGAGAAGTTCCAGCAGAACATGGAAAAGGGCCTGATCGAGGTCGCGCCGCTGGCCTATATGCGCGGGCGGACGCTTGACAACGCCTATATCATCCTGGACGAAGCCCAGAACACGACGCCCGAACAGATGAAAATGTTCCTGACGCGCTTCGGTTTCGGTTCCCACGCCGTGATCACGGGGGACGCTTCCCAGAAGGATCTGGCGCCGGACCGCCGCTCGGGCCTCGATGTGGCCATGACAGTACTCAAAAACGTCGACGGGATCCGATTCATCACACTGGATGCCCGCGATGTCGTCCGCCATCCCCTGGTCCAGAAGATCGTCAAGGCGTATGAGGATTACGAAAACACGGCGGCGCGCCGCAGCAGGGAGCGGCAGGAGAAGCAGGAGAGATACGGCACCGGATCCCGCAGGGACGGCTCCGGCGAGGAAGGCCCGCGCCGGCTGAAAATCCGAAAGCCCCGCTGAAGATTATCGGCACTGTTACTTCATAACTTCCGGATATTTGCAGTTCTTTTCTTCCGATTACTGCGTCGAAAAGCCTCGTCGATGCTCTTACCGCGGCAAAATAAGAACGAATCTGCAGACCGAAGGTTTTTCGGACGCACTGCGCGCGAGGTTTTTTTAAGGGAGGACAGAATGCTCTATTCAATCGAGACAGAAATCCTGACGGAGGGACCCGGCGGCAGGCGCTTTGACTTCGATGCCCCGCGCACGGCGCAGGAGGTCTGCGCAGCGGTTCTGGCTTCCGAACGCTGCCCCTTCGACGCGCAGGTTTATCTTCTTGTCACAGACGCGGAGGAGGTTCACCGCATGAATCTGGAATACAGGGGGATCGACAGGACCACGGATGTCCTCTCTTTCCCCGCGGTTCCCTTTTCCGCGGAAGGTGATTTTTCCGCAGTCGGGGAGAACGAGGCCGATTTCATGGATCCGGACACCGGCTTCCTGCAGCTGGGCGACATCGTGATCAACGCTGCCCGCGTGTGGGAACAGGCCTCGGAATACGGACACAGTCCCCGCAGGGAGTTTGCTTTCCTGGTCGCGCACAGCATGCTGCACCTGTGCGGCTATGACCACGAGACGCCGGAGGACGCGGCGCGGATGGAGGCAAAACAGGAAGAAGTCCTGCAGGGTCTGGGAATCTCCAGAGACTGAGCCGGGACACAAGGATTATGAAAGATGTTCTGCAGGGCATGGGAACCGCCAG
>JAUNJS010000129.1 GCA_030533125.1 Eubacteriales bacterium
TATTTAGCATAGCATTCAGTTGGAATAACGCATGATCTAAATTCGTTTACTATAACATTGTTCATACAAGGGCAGGCAAGGCTCAGCAACACGTATAAAACACCGTTCCTTTGTTCTGATTAAGATCTGGATATAGTATAATGATGATATTGTCTGTAGTGAACAGGAGCACATAATGGATACAAGAACTGAATTGCAAAAAACGACAGGCTGCATTTTCCCGACATGGAATGTACGATTGAGCATTCCCTTGGCCGTGGGTCAAATGTCATAGCCTATGTCGGTTACTACAAAGATAATTGATATCCTACGATTACGCATCGTGTCCTGATCAGGGAGCTCTTTCCCTACGACCCCAAGGGTTTGATCTCCAGAGATCCCGACGGAAGTATTCATATTGAAAGTGAAGCGATCCCCCTCTATGATCTGAACCGGGAAACGTTTGAAAAGGGAATTGAAGTCCACAACTGCCTGCTGAGAGAGAATCCCGCAATGGATTACCTGCTGGATGACAGAAAAATCTATCCTCTTTATGCAGAGATGGAAGACAGATATCTTGCTGTCTGGGAGCAGCATACTGTATCCGTATTCGACACATCGTCCGGGGAACGCGTCTTTTACAGAGAAGCAGGACCGGATATTGCATTGGACGACTCTTTGTCTCTTCATGTATTTGAGGCCGACGAGTACCTTTTCTTTACCGGCAAAACAGGTTTCTGCCTCGATACAAAGGAATGGGAGATTAAATGCGACATTCCATATCTCGCAAAGGTTACTGACGACTGGATCGTAACCCAGGAAGAAGACACAATCACACAATATCCAAAATATACGCTGAAGGATATAATCCAGGCAGGCAAAGAATACATTATCGTATCGGAGTAATACAGATGATGGCGAGGTCATGACCGTCGGTTTTGACCCCGCCATCATAATAAATGAGGAGTTTAACAATGACCGGCATCGACAATTATCCTGCAGAACAATATGATCTGAAAACAGCAGCGGCCTGGATCCTCGGTCATGCGCGGAATACAGGAGTCCCGGAGCTGCCTGAGGCAGTGAAACCTGTAAGACTGGATCCGGCAGACGAGTGTCCGGAGGAGCTGCTGAAACAAATCGCAGCTGCAGGAACAGCGGCCGGATTGAAGATGTATCCATTTAAAATAAGCACCCAGCATCTCCGAAGGACGCGGAGAGTCCTTGGTTTTCTTCATTCCATATCCTTTACAACCATGCTGGACGTTGGCAGCGGGCGGGGCGTGTTCCTGATTCCATTCATGAAAGAGTTCCCGCATGTGCGTGTGACAGGCCTGGATCTTTTGGAGAAGCAGGTGACTTTTTTAAATGAACTGGCAGACGGCGGGTTCCCGCAGCTTCATGCTCAGATGGCTGATATCTGCACACAGCCGTTTTCAGAGAACAGTTTTGATGTAGTCACGATGCTGGAAGTGCTGGAACATATTCCGGAGGTTGAAAAAGCCGTAGCAGCCGCTGTACGTATTGCGAGGCAGTACGTCGTCGTGACTGTCCCGTCGAAACCGGACAACAACCCTGACCATATCCATCTTCTGACAAAAGAGAAGCTGTCCCGCCTGTTCGAGGAGGCCGGATGCACGAAGCTTCATTTCGATGGAGTAGAAGGTCACCTTTTTATGGTGGCGGCATTACAATAATGAACGGAGTGCAGGAAGGTTCTTATAATACTGAAAGGGGTGCAAGTTTTACGAGCGAACCCTGAAAATGAACGAAGCTAAGGAAGGATTTTATAATAATAAACGGAGCGAAAAATGGAGCCTTTAAAAATTCGAAAATATCCCCGGACCCCGCATCTGGAGGGTTCCCGCCTTCAGCCCGGCGATGAAGATCTGAGCCAGATCCCTTTTGAAGAAATCAGGGGCAGGCAGCTTGTGATCGAAGAAAAGTGCGACGGCGCGAACTCCGCCGTATCTTTTGATCCGGAGGGGAATCTTCTGCTTCAGAGCAGGGGGCATTATCTGACCGGAGGCTATCGCGAGCGCCATTACAACCTGATGAAACAATGGGCGGTGGCACACAGGGATGCTTTTTACGAGCTTTTGGGCACAAGATATATCATGTACGGCGAATGGATGTACGCCAAGCACACGGTGTTCTATGACGCACTGCCGCATTATTTCCTCGAATTTGATATCCTGGACCGGGAAACAGGATTCTTCCTTGACACGCCCGCAAGACACCGGATGCTGCAAAATGTGCCGGTCGTATCCGTGCCTGTCCTCGGCAGGGGGAAATTTGAGTCAAAAGAAGAAATATTAAAGTTCCTGGGCCGGTCACAGTACGTGAGCGGAAACCAGTCACAGACTCTGGCCGACACTGCGGTCAGGCTCGGGTTGGATCCGGAACGTAACTGCAAAGAAACGGAACTGTCCGGAATGATGGAAGGCCTGTATATAAAAGTCGAAGAAAACGGCCGGGTAACTGACAGGATGAAATTTGTCAGACCGGCATTCCTTCAATGTGTTGATTTCTCCGGGACTCACTGGATCGACAGACCGATCATCCCGAATCAGCTGGCTGTCCCGTTCAGAACACTTTTTTCGTGATTCCCTTTTTTTGTGATTCCTTTCCTCTTTTTCGATTTTCTTCCGGTTTTTTTCATTATCGCGGCAGAAAATAAGGCTGCAGCAACATAAGCTCGAAACATACAGGATTTTGCGTGCCCGCTGTGGGGGATGTACAGGAGATGTGCAGGAGAAAAAACCATGGACTTCATAAAACAAATAGAAAAGCTTACCCCGCACTCTCCGTCAGAAGAAATTGATTGGGACTTGATAGAAAACCTGCTGGCCGGCACTTGTTTTAAGGGGATGAGAGAAACGCCTCAGAATCCTGTATTCCACGCCGAAGGCGATGTATACAGGCACACGCAGATGGTCTGCCGTGAGCTTACCCAAACCCCTGCTTTTTATGAACTGTCGCATCGTCAGAGAGAAGAGCTTTTTCTGGCAGCATTGTTCCATGATATCGGGAAAGTGAAGACCACCAGAATAGAAGACGGCATCTGGGTATCTCCTCATCATTCTGCGACCGGCAGCAGGATCGCAAGAGAATTTCTGTGGAGAGACTGCGGACTGTGCGGAGAACGTGAACGGATGATTTTCAGGGAAACTGTCTGTGCACTGATCAGGTATCACATGATGCCCATACATCTGATGGAACAGGAAAATCCGGAGAAAAAGGCGCGGGAAGTCGGCAGCATCGGTGACCTCGCGGAAGATTTCTCCTGGAAACTGCTCTGCATGCTCGCGGAAGCGGACGTGAAAGGCAGGATTGCAGAGGATATTGATGAGGAGCTTTCCCTGGTTCAGCTTGCCGGGATGATCGCAGAGGAAAACGGCTGCCTCTGCACACCCTGCCGCTTTTCGGACAGCCATACCGGGCGCGCTTATTTTTCCGGAAGAAACGTACATCCGAATCAGGTGCTTTTTGATGATACCTGGGGGGAGGTGATCCTGTTGTCAGGCCTTCCCGGCACAGGGAAGGACACGTGGATACAAAAGAACTGTCCGGGTCTGCCGGTCGTTTCCCTCGACGAAATCAGAAAAGAGAAACGCATCAAGCCGACGGATCAGCAGGGCCTGGTCATACAGACGGCAAAGGAGCGGGCGAGAGAATATCTTCGGAAAAAACAGCCGTTTATCTGGAATGCCACTGATCTGACAGAGGACACCCGCAAAAAGCTGATCGATCTGTTTGAGCGCTACAACGCCGGGGTGCGGATCGTGTACCTTGAAACAACCTGGAGCAGCATGATCGAACGCAACGACGGAAGAGAAGCTCTCGTCCCGGCAGCTGTAATAAACAGAATGCTGAAGACCATGGTGCCGCCAATGCCTTATGAAGCCCGGACAGTAAAGTGGCTGTGCGTGTAGCGGGTGTCGCGCGTTCACGAGAGCAAGGCATTTAGCGGAAACAAGCTGCATATATTAAAAAAATGTCAGAAATAACGGATAAAAAGCAGCGTTATAGCCTGTTATACTCGATAACCCAAGAAATTGCCGCAATATGTAACGTTAAACGTGTGAGTGCGTTTTTATTGATATATGAAGCTGCAGTAAATTTTGTTCGTGAGTATAACTGCCTATAGATTCATAATAGGAGAAGAAGAGAAAGGATTAAAATGAACAGAGCATTCTTATCCCTCATTCCGGTAGTACTTGTGCTGTCACTTTTCACTGCGTCTGTATCTGCAGGATCTTTGTCCGATACGGCGGATGGGGCGCCAACCGGAGATACCGCTGCTACAGCTGCTTCGGATGCAGCGTCAACAGAAGACTTCGCGGATGAGCCCGAGTGGATTGAGGTTGGAAATGTGTCTGGAAACAGACACCAGACGTTCTCTTTCTGTGAAGATTTGTTATGGAATGGCACTCTGCGCTGGGATACAACTTTTGATGCTGCAGGGACTAACGGGAATCTGTACAAAGCTGGATATTCCTTTCTTAATTTTGACAAGGAAGCGCGGGATCGGGGAATAGAATCGAGATTCAAAGAGCTTGAACTCACCTTCTGGGTGACGGAGAAGGAAATCTATCTGATTGACAGTCTCACGGATCAGGAAAAGGAGCTCCTGCTTGAGGAAGGAACACTCCCTGAGAATTCCACTCTTGTCTGCTGCCCTTCAGATGTTTCCGATTCTCTGCAGCAGGGTGAAGTGGGAAGGCACCAGAGTATTGAGCATCACACGGATGGAACTGTCTGGTATCGGAGCTATAGTGTTGCTTATAAAGATTTTGAACCCCGTAACGTACTTTCATTAGTCTGGAAACAAGGCGAAGGGCTGATCGGGTATAAAAAATCCCGTACACCTGCCGGCGCAGACTGTCTGCAGGTCTGGAATCCGGAGTATCTGGACAGAGATGTTGTTGAATTCGTAACAGTATCAGATTCAGAAAAGTAAGGGGAGTCGTACAGATTTTGCTGTCAGCCCATTTAATCCTGCATATTCCATCCTGCATATGCAGGGCTTGTAGAGGACCACACCCCAATAGGGCAGATCGAAAAAATCCGGCGTCAGCTGGATTTTTTGCGGAAACGTATTTCAAAAGTACATATCCACGAGGGCTAAAATAACACCGTGCAAAACAGTATTCCACTAGAAGCTATGAACAAGGAGACCGATATGAAACGAATAGAAATAATCTGGAAATGGATAAAGGTTTGTGTACTGGTGCCGCTGGCTGTTTTCCTGTCTGTTATGTTGTTTGCATTCATGGGATCTACGATCGTCGAATCCAGCCGTGTCAATCCGGGTCCATATATTGATTCACAGTCGCTTGAGCACCGCGATTTTTTTTATGCCGGTTTTCATATATCACTGCTTTTAGGTGTGCTGCTGCTCCTTACCATTGTAGTACTGTTTCGAACATTATGTCCGGAAAAGCAGCCGGGAAGAATTACAATGCATCTCCGGCAGTACGGCTTGAATCTGGCGCTTGTTTTTGCTGTGTTGTTTGTCGTTTTTCTTGTTTTCATCCGGCTCATCCAGCTTAAAACGTCCGGATCGGAACATACCAGCGAACATTACTCTGTAAATTGGCTTCTTTTAGCTTACCAAATAGCATTGGCAGCCGCGCTTTCCCTTTTGGCTGCGGTTATCTCTTTCATATCCGGAATCAAAGGAATTCTTATCCGGAACCAAAAGCATATAGAAAAGAAGACGTGAAAGAAAACGGTGTGATGCCGGTAAGGATACCACCGCTCAGCGGTTCTTCGATCAGCGTGTACGAATCAGAGATCTTTGCGAATACCGTATGCGGCCGGGATGGTATGAGTACTACAATGAAGTTCGGAAAAAAAATAGAAAGAAAAACTATTTCGTGCGGGCTTCGGAAACGGGATAAACAGATCGTTTTTTTCAATACAACACTTTGCAATCAAAAAGCAGATGCAAACCGCATCTGCTTTTTGTTATAATGTGGCTGATCGGAAGTGCGCAGCGCTTCCGGCGGATTTCGCAGCGCGAAAGACACAGTTTTTGCAAACCATTCTACCTTTACGGTTGGACCATTTTAACAGTCCAACCGTAAAGGTAGAAATTATTTTCTTTTCAGGGGAACCATATTATGTATACAAATATGACGTTGTTGTCGAGAGAAGCTTTTGACACTGCGATGGATGAAATGCTTTCAATCCAGGACGCGGTCCGTTTTCTGGAGGATGAACTGCAGACACGAAGCCTTAAAAGTAAAATTGAAAAGTTCTCGAAAGGAAGAGATGAAAAAACTCTGAAAAATCTTCTGGTGAAGGGAATTATGGAAGATCACCCCGAGTCAAAGCAGGAATCTGTGGAGAGAAGGGTGCGGGGATGGTTTGATTCCAAATCCGGGCACTCCCTTAATAAGGAGGTCGCGATCGAGGTCGCTTTTATTCTGGGTTTGAATCTTGAAGAGGCGGACGGTTTCGTCGCGATGGTATCGGGAGAAAAACTTCACTGGCGCAGCGCCGATGAGATCGCCTATATTTTCGCGTTGAAGAAAGGGATGAAGTATACAGAAGCAGCTGCCCTTGCTGCCGGGATGCAGGGCATACTGGCCGATGTCCGCGACTCGAAAGAGGTGATGCCTGACACGTTCACTTCCAACGTCCGTCCGCTGCTTGAGACTCTTGAAACAGTGGAGGAACTCGAAACATTTCTCAGGGAGGATTCCGCGCTGCTCGGGCATTACCATAACTATGCATATCAGGCGTTTATGGAGATGCTCTACTGCCTGAAGACCCCTGTCGGATCTATGGAGGCGGAAGGTATCTGGGGAGGGAAAACAGAGGAGCTGACGATCCGCGATATTCTCCGGGAGTATATGTTCCAGGACAGTGTCATTCATGCCCGCGATAAAGCAGTCGAAACAAAAAAGCAGGTCAAAAAAGGTGAACTGCCGAAAGAAGAGCAGTTTATCCTTTCCAGGATCCAGAAGGAGATCACGGACGCATGGCCGGACGAGACGACACTCTCTAAAATGCGGTCGAGAAAAGCTGATGTTACGAGAAAGGTTCTGGTCCTGCTGTTCCTCGCGACAGATTCTGACCTGGGCGATGAGCTTGATAACGAAAAGATCTGGGCAAGTGGATACTCTGAAGAAGATTATCTTAATGAAGAAGACAGTTCCGGAAGCTTCTGCGAAGATATGACCAGAGAAGAGCTCTTCCTGGACCGGAAAGATCGCCTGAATCTTCTGCTGAATTTATGCGGCTACGCGGAACTTGATCCGCGCTGCCCCTTCGACTGGATGATCCTTTACTGTATGTGCGCGGAAGACCTCCTGGATGTGGATGACCGCATGAAACAGATTTTCCTGGAAATGTTTGGATATGAATCCGAAAATGAAGACACTTAAAAATGCGGGTTTATTTCGGTGCGCAGCAAAGGAAATGTCACCCGGACAGTGAACTGCCATAGCAGCGTGACTGCCTTCACCGGGGAGTAAAAGGCCCGGCGAAATGTCCGTGAACCATCACAAGCGAGCTTGCATGGTTCACGTCCGCATTGCCGGAGCTTTTCAGTAGACTGTAATGTATTCAGGGAAAGCGCGGATTCCTGAGAAAGTGCTCTTTTGCGGAAACGGTTTTCATGAACAAGCCTGCGGGGATAATCCCATGGGTCTTTTGCGTGAGGGTGCTCGGACGCGGCTGCAGCATACGCGGCGCGTATGCTGCAGCCGTCATCGTTCATCCCGGTTTTTGGGCGCCTTCCGCCGGGCGTCGTTTGTCCGGGGGCTGCGCTTTCCGCCGGGCGTTGTTTATCCTTGGTTTGCGGGCTCAGACTGGTGTTGTTTATCCTGCGTTTGCGGCTTCCGCCGGGTGTTGTTCATCCC
>JAUNJS010000001.1:0-35303 GCA_030533125.1 Eubacteriales bacterium
AGAAACTCTGGATAATTGTGTTTTTATTCTCCGCTGCCAGATAAGCATCTGCGTCAATTACCGCGATTGAATGCCGGTCCGCAAAAGTGATTTCCGTCGTTCTGGCTGGTATTTTTGAGTTTCTGAGTTCGGCAACCGTCAGATCACCACCCCAGATCACTCGGACATTACAAATACCGGAAAAGGTATCCGTTATTTCCTGGACAGGGGGAAACCGTACAAAAACAACATAAGGTGACAGCACCTGATGCATTGTCCGCAACAGTTCATCTATAGCCTCGCTGATGATTCTCACCTGTTCGTAGTCTTTACCGGGAAGTCGTACGATATTAGCATTTCCGGCCAAAAGCCCCGCCGCAAAGCTGAATGCAAAGTTCACCGCTACATTGGAAGGTGTACTGTGAAAGACAATCCCTTTTCCGAGTCTTTCTCCAATGTCATCATACTTCGCTTTTTCCTGCAACAGCGCTTGTTTGCGGCACCAGAAACCAAACGTTGCCACATCTGGATAGGCGCGGTTTTTACGGAGAATTATGGACAAATCATTCAGAAAAGCAATCACTTTATCGTCAAAAGGACGAAGTTCCCTGACATCCTTCATCGCCTCCACTGTTTCAGGAGTGCCAATGACATACTGTAGATCTTTAAAATTTAACTGCATAAGTATCACTGCACCCCCTTATTTCCGCATTTTTAAGACGGCCACTGATTGCAAAATATTTTCCCTTGCGGCCACACGGACAGTCATCTTCTCCAAGCACAATACCCTCGTCTTCCGTAAGCAGGCTATGACCCGGATAAGACTCCGGAATCGTGCTCACTACCTGGACAATCCCGTTCTCCCCGGGATCTGCCACCGAAAAATCCAGGGGTCTGCGAATAATCACATCCGAGAAATTACTCGCATGGAGATGCCCGCACTCACATTCCATATAAATGCAGCCGGTCTGTTCTACCATACCATAGTAGTCATGTATATCATGGAGACCGCAGACGTCTTCCAGACGTTTATGAAAGTCGTCGTGGCTTACTGCTTCGGAAATAAGTTTTTTCCATCCGCCGCCGTGAATAAGGATCCCATTAGATAAATCAAATGTTATTCCCTGTTCTTTCAGTCTCAGCAACTCTTTATAAAAGTGCTGCCAGATCATAAACGTGAAGCCAAAAAGCAGGATTTTCCGGCCTTGATATTTCTCCAGAAAATCCTGTACTCCGGCAATGTCCATTTTCATATCGTCATCCAGCGCATAAATTTTTTTGGAACCAAAGATAGAGAATCCAAGAATTCCGGCACCCCGGGCAGAGAACATAGCTCTGTTTTTAATTACACCGGGGCAGTCGATAATGATCATCGGCATACGGCCGGAGCCTGTAAACTCGGAAACAATCTTAACCATTGTCTTCTGCTGATTGGAAGATGTCTCGCGATCCAGATAAATCCTGCTCACAGCCTGCCCTGTTGTCCCAGAGGATGTCATGGTCTTGACTATTTCCTCTTGGGACACGGAACGTAAATTCATTTCTTTAAAAAGACGAACGGGTAAAAAGGGCAGGTCTTTGCAGGTCCTGATTTCGTTTATATCAAATTGAACGGCTTCCAGCATCCGCGCGTACTCAGGGCAATTTCTCTGATGAAGTATCGTCAATTCCTTCAGCCGTTCCGTGAGCATCTTCTCCTTTTCCTCTTTGGGAAGGGAATAAGGAGCTATCTTTAGAATCTCATCAAACGTCATACCTTAAACCTCACATAGTCCCAATTATCGTTTCATTAATCACTTCCGCCATTTTGCGGTATAGCTGATTGATGAAAAAATGATTCTCTCCAAGTTGATAATACTCAATTTCCCCTTGAATTAACTCTTTCCATTTTACAACATCCAAAAACGCCGTATCCTTCTCGCTGTAAAATACAGTTGCGTCCACCATAAGTCTGTCAGAATAACCTGGAAATCTGTATTCAAAAAACCGTCGGTAATCATTCAGCATCGGATTGATGTAGATTTCACGGAACCGCTGATTCTTCAGCAGTCTCTCATCCAGTCCGCCAAGCTCCGCAACCCTCTGCAGAATTCTTTCTTCTGTTGGATTCGCAACTTTTCTCAGTTCCAAGGCTCTTTCTTTTGGAGAAACCTCTGCTGCAATAAAGAAATGTCTCAGTTCTCCGGGAATGGCTTTTCGCGCCAGGATCTCATAAGCCAGCACACTGCCCATGCTGTACCCCATCATGCAATAGGGAATCTCCTCCCTGCGCTTTTCACGGCAATAATTGACGGCATCCTCAAGCATTTCCTGAAAGCTCACAGAAAGCGGCTCTTTTGCACGCGTTCCACGTCCCGGATACTCAACGGCTACAACCTCAATCTCCGCATTTATCAATCCCGTTAGTTTTCCGAATGCTGCTGCGCTCCCGCCGGCATACGGCAGGATAAACAGTTGGATTTTTTTACTCTGCATAATACTTCGTAAGTTCTTTGTATAAAACCTTGCCTGCATCATTTTTGGGAATTGCGTTTATAACAACCACTTTAAACGCGGCAGGATTCAGTTTTGTCTTTGCAGCCACAAAATCGCGCACAGGCTCACAGTAAATGTTATCCGTCACAAAAATATACATGTAGTCGTCCACACCGCCGCTTACTGCCTCAATATTAAACTTCCCTTTCACCAAACGGTCAATTTCATCAAGGTTCACTCTGTTTCCGTAGATTTTCAGGAACCTTTTTTTCCTGCCGACAATGTAATAGTAGCCATCCGCGTCAAACTGTGCCATATCGCCCGTCTCCAGAAGCCCGTGACGCTCATCTCCCCTGCTCAGGTCCTCCCCGCACTCCGCATAACCGAGAGTGACGTTTTTCCCTTCATACACAAGTTCTCCGGTGGTCATCGGCTCTGTGATTTCAACACCATCGGCACCGACAAGATGAAAAGCTCCGCCGGGAATAGGAATCCCCATGGAGCCCTTCTTTTCAACAGCCTTCTCCGGCGGAAGATAGCCCATTCGGGATGTCGCTTCCGCTGCGCCGTACATGACTACAAACTTCCTGCCCCGCTCCTGCGCATATGTGGCAAATTTCTCATGAAGTTCCGGAGTGATCTTCCCTCCTGCCTGTGTCATTGTCTTGAGACTCGGGAGCTTCATTCGATAAAAACGCAGTTTATCCAGCATTTCATAAGTATACGGAACTCCCCCGAAAGAAGTCGCTTCGGCTTCTCTGAAAAACTTCCAGAACTCTTTTTGCATCAGGCCCTTATCTGTTAACAATAAAGTCGCACCAACGAGAAAATGAGAATTTATAATGGACAGGCCGTATACATAGTTCATGGGAAGCGTTGTAATCGGCCGCTCCGTATCATCCAGCTCCAGATACTGCGCAATCGAACCGGCATTGTCCGCGACATTTAAATAAGACTGCCGTACAAGCTTCGGGGAACCGGTCGAGCCGGAGGTCGTTATCAGCAAACCAAGTTCATCAAAAAGGGGATACTCTTTGTTATATCCCGACTTCAAGAGAACATAATCATACGCCTCATATTCCACAGACATATGTGGAAACTGTACCTGTTGATCCTTTGGAACCCAGAGAAACGCAGGCTGATATGTCTGAAGCAGGTTGTCCAGCAGAGACGCATCAAGATGGCTGTTAACCATAACAGGGACAATGCCGTTATTGATAAATGCCGTATAACCTAACACTGAGCCAATCTGATTCCGGCATAGAGAAAACACAAGGCATCGACGCCCTATTCTGGCAGCAAGAATACATGACTCAGTGTTTAACAGATCATATGACATTGTGTTCCCGAATTCATCTAACAGGGCTGTCTTACCTGCATGGTTTTCAAGATTCCAGATCATTCCCATTAGAATATTACCCCATACTCTTCTTTGGTTAGGATTTCCTTTCCTTTTTCATAGGAACTCAGATCAATAATATCATCCGTATCCATCATAATGTCAAAAGTCTCTTCCAAGGCCGCAACAAGTCCCATGTGCCCGACAGAATCCCATGCTTCAATATCTTGGTATTTCAGTCCTGGAAGCCGGTTTTCACCGATCTCAAAAGTCGTTGTAAAAGCCTGATTGTATTTTTCCAGATTGGTCATTTTTTTCTCCTTTCTGAATGATGTAAGGACAGTGTTCCCTGACGTAGTAAGAGCCACCGGATTCCTAAACATATCTTCTCTATTTCTTTATTCATTCTTATGACTATAGGATTGCGCTCCGAACGTGTATGAATACATTTGCAACCATCCGGCTCGCTGTTTCATTCATAACTTAAACTTGCGCTCCCCCATCAACCCCTATAATCTCTCCAGTTACATATCCAGCCAGATCTGACGCCAGAAAAACCAGAACATTCGCAACATCCAAAGGTTCTCCAAGACGACCCATCTTCACATTTTTCAGGTTTTCCGCGATCTTTTCATCCCCGATCGCCTGTAGAAGACCTGTGTTAATAAGGCCGGGTGCCACAGCATTTACACGTATCCCATGAGGAGCCAATTCTTTTGCGGCTGCTTTCGTCAAAGCGGCGACAGCTCCTTTGGACGCGGAATAAACCAGCTGCCCTGCTGCCCCCTCCACTCCAACAATACTTGAAATATTGATGATACATCCTGATTTCTGCCGAACCATTAATCGGTTGGCCAACTGAATCATATTTATGACAGCAAAAACGTTGATATCGAAGACGTCCTTGACAAGTTTCTGACCGATCATCCCTATGACATTATCGCGCATAATGCCCGCATTGTTCACCAGCACATCGAGCCTGCCGTGTCTCTTTTTCACCTCCATGATAGCCGCTTTTGCCGCGCGTTCGTCTGTCACGTCAAAATACAGAGGAGTAATATCTGTATGATATTTTTCGGATAATATATCTACCAGACTATCCAGACTCCCGTCCTGATAATCCGTAACATAAAGAACAGCGCCCTCCTCAGCGAACCTGTATGCTGTCTCTCTGCCGATTCCACGACTGGCGCCTGTAATCATACATACCTTATTGGTAAGCAGCTCCATGGATAACCTCCCACAGTATTCCGTATAGATGATTTTTTATGTTTACATATGTTTTACAAGAGAATAAGACATCGCTTCAACTTTGAATCCCAACAGCTCATGCAATTTCAAAACCGGGATATTGTTTGATGAGACTCCCGTTACTACGGATTTGTTTCCACGATTTTTCTGTTCAAGAAGTTCCACATACAGAGGAGCAAATCCAAGGCCTTTATTCATATAGTCCGGAAATACACCCCCAATAAAATTTGTACATACACCCTTCTCTTCTGTAAAAATCTCAAACCCGATCGGCTTATTCTTATAAGTGGATAATACTGTGATCCCTCCATTATTTAGAATATCTCCCGACCAGTGCGCGTATCTTGCTCCCGACTGTTTTTTTCCGAAATACGGATCCAGCGCAACCTTGTCTGTCACAAACATATCACCCTGTCGGACTATGTCAATTATGGTTTGAATTTCCTGTTTGTCTGCATATCTATGGCCCAATACCTTTTCATAACGTTTAAATACAGCCGGTAAAGCAATCGTATCAAGACTTCGTTTCAGCTGAATATTCATTTCGATTAATCGAAATCCGTTCTCCTGTGCTTTTATCAATGCAGACGCATTTGCTGAAGCAATATGTAAGACCTGATATACATATTCAGAATTCCAGACGACGTCCAGGTCCTCAAGCCTGTCGGCCGCGGACACGTAATACTCAATACTCGATATTACGCCCAGGTTTCTGTATTCCCATGGAGTTTCCTTGATCTTCATCCCTCAATTCCTATATACATTTTTCCGTGTAAAAACCGTTTTTATTGTTTTAAGCAATATTTTCAAATCAAGCAAAAAGGACAGGTTCTTCGCATAGAAGACATCCCCGTCAAACCGTTGATCCAAAGTGGACGAATTGCGGTAATATGCCTGGCTGTATCCCGTGATTCCAGGATTTACTTTTAATTTTTCAATATCTCCGGGACGATATGTCGTTGTTTCAGAACCCGGGAGATCCGGTCTGGGGCCGATGAAGCTCATTTCACCCTTCAGAACGTTTAAAAGCTGGGGAGTTTCATCGAGACTCGTCTTTCTTAATATTTTCCCGATTCTGGTGACCCTTGGATCGTCTTCTGAATTATACGTCGTTCCATCTGCATTTCTCAAATCCGGTGCGTTGACCTTCATAGAACGGAACTTGAACATCTTAAAAATCTTCCCATTCCGCCCCAGCCGGGGAGCATTGTAGAAGACAGGCCCCTTGTCCTCCATCTTGATCAGAGGCGCAACTATAAGATATATGATGAGAAAAAAGGGAAGGCCAATGATGGAGAACACAATACTCAACAACCGTTTTATGTATTTTCTGTACATCTCAGGCTCTCATTTCTGTTATAACATTTCTCAGGGTATCACTCACATATTCCACATCCTCATCAGATAGCAGTGTATGGAACGGCAGTGTGACTAAATTATGGTAGTAATCGTATGCATTAGGATACGCGGAACAGTCTTTCCCGTACGCAGTCATCATTGGAAGCGGCTTATAGTGGACATTGGCGGCCACACCTCTTTCCGCCAGCATCACGATCACCCTGTTTCGAGTCTCCTCGTCGATCCCGGGAATACGAATCGTATAGAGGTGGTTCGATGAATCCATATTATCGGTATGGTGTACCAGATGCTGGATCCCCAGCTCATCACAAACCTTGTCGTATGCTGTCAGGATCTGTCTTCTGCGCCGCAGCAGTCCCGGATATCGATCCAGCTGGCGAAGGCCTATGGCAGCCATGATATCTGTCATATTGCATTTGTACCATGGACCTATGATGTCATATTCCCATGCGCCGACCCTGTTTTTCGTCAAGGCATCTTTGTTCTGTCCATGAAGGGAGAGCAGCTGATACATTTCATATAATTCACTGTTGTCTATTCCTTCAATCGGCAGCCATGTAGAAGCCCCGCCTTCCGCCGTTGTAAAGTTCTTGACAGCGTGGAAACTGAACGAAGAAAAATCCGCGATTCTGCCGCAGTACTTTTTTTCATTTCCGGTTATCCTGCTTGCTCCAAGAGAATGCGCGCAGTCCGCTACTACTGCCACACGTCCGATCGACTTCTGAATGCGGGACGCGAGATCACCCATGGGAGAGCCATCGGATTCAATGGGTTTAAACAGCCCTTTCTTTTTCTCAACGATCTCGTAAATCCGGTCATAGTCCGCGACAATTCCGCCGAGATCCACCGGAACCACAGCCTTTGTCTTCTCCGTGATAGCCTCTTCAAGCTTTTCGTAATCCATCTCCGGCATGTGCGTAACCGGATCTCCGTCCTTCCGGATATCTACGAACTTTACAGTCGCTCCGCAATGAATAGCAGCCGACGCCGTTGAGGTATACGTATATGCAGGGACAATCACTTCATCACCGGGACCGACTCCAATCATTCGGAGATTGAGCTCCTCAGCCGCAGTCGCCGAGTTAAGACAGACAACCCTATGAGCGTACTTCAAACCAGCTTCCTCTTTACTGCAATCAATATCTGTCCTCCCGGTCTCGATATATGCAGCAAGACGACGCTCCAGCAGTTTAGTCCTGGGACCCGTTGTAATCCAGCCGCTTCTCAGCGTTTTAGCCACTTCTGCGATCTCAGATTCTGAAATGTCTGGGGGGCTGAAACTGATTGTACGTTTTTCCATCTTTTTGTTCCTCAATTATCTATAGAAAACGATCTAAAGAGTTAATCAAATAAGAACCAAATGATTCAACAATACTTGTCCTAGAAAAAGGAGCATTTACGCGGTCTCCACATATTCTGTTCCGATTACAGAAACCTCATACTGCTGCAGGTCATTCAGTAAATCCACAACCATTCTGCGCGAGGTTTTTTTCGACAGAAGCGCAATAAAGACAGGCGTCTTTCCGACATATACACGCTCGTCATAAAACATTGTTTTCTTCCCGGCTGTTTTGATCTCTACATCCATTCCGTGTTTATCCACAAGGTATTCCCGCTGTTTCTCCAGAAGGAACGCTGCGTCTTCGGATAACTCTCCCGCCGCGATCATGGTGATTTTATCTGCCTTCAAAAGACTGCTGCGAAACGCGACGGTTTCAGCGATTGTCCTTGTATCCTCCGGTTTCGCGGAGGTACCGTATCTCCGGACATAGATCTTCTTATCATGCAGAAACCGTTGGAGTGCCGTTCTGTACGGGTACTCATACAGCCCGCCGAAGGAACGAATTCCTGTCAGATCCTGAATCTCCTTTTCGCTGCGGACGTTCTGAGAGGCCAACGTGCGGTAGAAAGAGATCAATATGTACAGAATCATACCGATCAGAAATCCCACAATCACATTGCCGATAGAGAAATGTGGAGGCGTAACAACGTCTTCTTCGCCTTCTTCAGTTTCCGCGAGGGCGATCCCCAGTCGCTCAGCGACCTGATCAATACTCGTTTCTGCTCCTTCTACTGACTGTAATTCACTCAGCCCGGACTGAACATATCCCTTCGCGATCATTGCGTCCGCTTCTTCTCTTTCCTCCGGGGTAAGATTTATATACTTCTTTATAAAAGTGCCATAAGCGCTCTTGACGTTCTCATAAGCTTTCGTCTGCTGATTCAACCGGTCCGTACTGCTCACCGTGTATTCGCTTGCGTAAACCAGTTCCAGCGTACTCCCCTTTGCAATAGTGCTGGCTTTCTTCATTTTCTCCAGCTGATCCACAAAGAGTTTCTGAACCTTACTGCCTTCTATATTCCCGGGCAGGATCATCGTAATCTTAAAAGCCAGTGAAGCTTCCCGCTCAATCTCCTTTTTTTCCCCCGGAACGGATGTCCAGGACAGTTCCCGGACATACATGGGATCCTGTGCGCAGCCCAGGAGCTCTATCAGCTGTGAGTTAAATGTCTCGTCATTTTTATAGGAATTATACAGGTTTACCAGCGTTCTGGCATCCGCCTGCTCACTTCCCCCCTCTTTGACATAGAAGGTCATCTCAAGTCTTCTCTCATTAAAAGGATCCAGGCTCATGATAAGAGAATTATCGTAATAATCCTTTTTTTGTTTGTATTGTAGATAGTAAGTGAGTGTCTCCGGAACCGGAAGGCCCACGATTCCTTCGATCGCAGGGTTCTTTTCATTTTTGTTCTCTGTCCCTTCTTCTCCGGACTCGACTCCTTCCTCTAATTGGTAATTTTGGTAATTGTCCTGCGCCTGATACGCCTTTTTATCTAGATAATACTTTCCCGTGGAAACCAGGATAGCAAAAATGAGCCCAACAACCAGAAGACCGCGCCACTGCTCCGCCAGATCCCACAGGAAATCCGACAGCACGATTACATGTTCTTCCATTTTCCGTTTCTCTTTCACCACATACCTCCAACTGTTTTCTTTTCAGAGAGAATGAATCCGGGTATTCTGCTGCGCTTGGAAAAAACCTGTTTTACAGCGGCTTGATCTTCCTTTCCACCAGTTTCGCGGGGTTTCCGTACACCATTCCGTGCGCGGGAATGGATTTGATGACGTTGGAGGCCATGCCGATGAAGGCAAATTCTCCGATCTCCGTATAATTGTTCACGGAAGTGTTCAATCCGAAAAAGCATCCCTGCCCGATGGTATTGTTGCTACCGATCACGGAGTGGGCCGCAAAAAAGCAGTTGTCGCCGACCACGGTATCATGACCGATCAGGGTATTGGACTGAATCGTCACATGGTTCCCGATAATCGCGTTGGAATTAATGACCGCATTGGCCATGACAGCTGTCCCGTGCCCGACCTTCGCGGACCGCACGACCGTGGCGAGCGGATGGATAAAGGTCGCGTAGCGTTCCTCCGGGATGCCGTACCAGTCCCTCCACCCGATCCTCTCTTCGATCTTGTCGGGACGCCACATCTGGAAGATGAATTTGACGTCTTCATATTGTCCGTATTTCGAGAAAACCTCCCTGGATCCGCACAGCAGAGGAAAGCCGTTGATTTCCTTTCCGTAAGTGGGGTCATCGAATGCGAAGCCCAGAAACTCCACGTCCGCCCCGCGCAGCTGCGCGTCATAGATCTGTTCCCCGATCAACAGTCCCGATCCCTTGCCTCCGATAACAATAATCTTATCCATTTTCTTTTCCTTTTTTCTTAAAACAATACTGGTTGTCGTGTAAAACTGCAGTGCGAATGATCTCGCAGATCGTTCTGCAGGCTGTGATTCATATAGTGTGTCCGACGGTTAAACCGGGATGTCAGCCGGAGTGCCGGCCGTCCCCTGTTTCAGGATTCTCCCTGTTTCTCCGATTCGTCCGCCGGCCTTACCGCGCCCTCTTTGGTTCTGGTCCATCCGGCGCGCTCCACATGGAGGCTGGTGGGCATTTCCTCTCCCTGGCCGATCCCCTCGTGGATAAACACTTTTTTCACCGTCTTGAACAGAATCTTCAGGTCGCCCGGGAAGGTGATGTGGTCGACATATTCCAGGTCGTAGGCAAACTTTTCCTCCCAGGAGAGGTTGTTCCTGCCGTTGACCTGGGCCAGACCGGTCAGACCGGGCCGCACGTCGTGGCGGTGCCTCTCCTTTTTGGTATAAAAAGGCAGATAAACGACCGCAAGGGGCCTCGGCCCCACGATGGAGAGATCCCCCTTCAGAATGTTGAGGAGGGAGGGAAGCTCATCCAGGGAAGTCGCCCGGATAAGGCGCCCGTATTTATTGAGGCGGTCCTTGTCCGGCAGGAGCTTTCCGTCGGCGTCCTTTTCATTGGTCATGGAGCGGAACTTGATCAGCCGGATGATCTTCTCTCTTCCGGTCTTTTTGTCCCTCTTGCCGGGTCTTTTCTGCAGATAAAACGGATTGCCTTTCATCTCCACGGCGCCGACGACCGTGAGGAGCAGGAGCGCCGGACTGAGGATGACCAGGGCAAACAGAGAAAGCCAGAAATCAATAAAACGTTTAAAAAATCCTGCGTACATATGTATCCTCATGTCTGTGGTTTTGTCCTTTGTCCACAGACCCCTTTGCATATTGCATAAAGCTGTGCACACGGAAGAATGCAGATGCGCACTGTCTTATTTTCGTTTTGCGGTCAGCCCTGCCTGCACCATCACGTTTTCCGCCCGCTTCCGCATCGGAGGACCCACCATGGTTCCGTTCAGCATGGCAACTCCCGAGGTGCCCTCCCCGGCTGCTTTCTGAATCGCCCCGATGACCCGGCCGGCGTGATCGATCTGCTCCTCGTCGGGAGAGAACGCCCTGTTTGCCGGCGCGATCTGTCTGGGGTTGATCAGAAGACAGCCGGCGAACCCGTTTTTGTAGGCCAGTTTCTCGTTTTCCTCAAACCCGCTGACATCCGGGATGTTCAGGTAGGGTGTGTCGATCGGCAGCAGGCCGTTCATGCGGGCGGCGTTGGCCAGTACCGCGCGGGGCCAGGCGAGCGCCGTCTGCTGATAGACATAGATTGTGCCGAGATCATTCAGATAGTCCTCCCCGCCGAGACACAGGGCCGTCAGCCTCGGGCTTGCCTTCGCGATCTCGCAGATATTCGCGATGGCGGCAGTAGTCTCGATGAGCGGAGCCAGCCGGACACTCCCGGCCGGCAGACCGTTTTTGATCTCAAAAAACTCCAGCAGCCTGTCGATAAAAACAAGGTCCTCCGCAGTCTCGATCTTGGACGGCATCAGCCCGTCGACCCCCGGGAGAATGAGCTCCGAGAAATCCCGGACGAAATCCTCCGTCCCGAGATGGTTGATCCGGATGTAAACGGTCTTCCGTTCCAGTTTTCCGCTCTCCGAATACTGCCGCACGATTCCGCGCGCCTCTTCCCTGCGGGCAGGCGGGACGGCGTCCTCCATATCGAGAATGATCGCGTCCGCCTCGCTCTCCAGCGCCTTATCAATAAACTTCGTATTGTGTGCGGGCAGGAAGAGGAAACTCCTCATCAGGCGCGGAGCGCTTTCCTGCCGCTCTCTTTGATGCTGTTCTCCTGTATGTCCTGCCACTGCTGTTCATCTCCTTTTCCATCTGCGCATGCCGTTTCCGGTCTGCCGACAGTCTGCTGCGGGTCACAGAGGAATGTTTTCCGAATGCTTCTGAATGCTCCCCCGCCCGGCACTCCCTGTCTGAATCCGGCCTGCGGAAAGCTCACAGGCTTATGTTCCCGTGTTTTTTCGGGAGGCTGATCTCCGTTTTTTTATTTTCGAGCCCCCGGAATGCCAGGATCAGTTTTTGCCGGGTCTCCTCGGGGAGGATGATCTCATCGACAAACCCGCAGGAGGCAGCGAAATAGGGGTTCAGGTACTGTTTTTCGTATTCGCTGATCTGCCGCTCCCGGAAGGCGTCCGGATCCTCCGCGTCCCGGATCTGTTTCTGGAACATCACGTCCACTGCACCGTCCGCGCCCATCACCGCGAGTTCGCAGATCGGCCAGGCGTAGACGAGATCCCCTCCCATCGCCTTGCTGTTCATGGCGCAGTAGGCGCCGCCATAGGCTTTCCGCATGATCACGGACACCTTTGGGACCGTCGCCTCTGAGAACGCGTACAGGATCTTGCTGCCGTGCCGGAGAATGCCCTTCATCTCCTGCTGTTTGCCCGGGAAGAATCCGGGCACATCCACGAGGACAAGCAGGGGGATCTCGAAGCAGTCGCAGAACCGGACAAACCGGGCGCACTTGTCGCCCGCGTCGCAGTCAAGCGATCCGCCCATATACAGGGCCTGGTTCGCGACGACCCCGATGCTCTTTCCCTCCAGACGGATAAAGCCCGTGACCAGATTTCTGGCGAAGCCCTCCGAAAACTCATAGAAGTCGCCGTGATCGGAAATGCAGCGGATGACCTCGCGGACATCATATGGGTGCCGCTTATTCTCCGGGACGATGTTTTCGATCTTCAGCCCCCTCTTCGTGTAGTCGACCCCTCTGCGCTTTTTGTGTTCCACCTGCGGCTGTGTGAGGAAGGACAGGACCCTCCGGATCTGGTTGATGCAGTCCTGGTCGTTCTCGCAGACAATGTGAGCCTGACCGCTGTGTTCGGCGTGAACGCCCGCGCCGCCGAGTTCGTTCATGGAGACGTCCTCGCCTGTGAGCGCCTTGATCACGCGGGGACCGGTAATGAAAAACTGCCCTGTCTCCTTCACCATCAGGAGAACATCGCACATAGCCGGGGAATAGGCGGAACCGCCCGCGCAGTTTCCCATGATCGCGGCGATCTGCGGAATATAGCCCGACGCCTGTGTATTGAGGTAGAACAGTCTGCTGTAGGCTGAGAGGGACAGGATCCCTTCCTCGATTCTGGCGCCCCCGCTCTCGCACATCTGGACAAACGGGGCGCGCGCCCGGATCGCCATTTCCAGAGTGCGGCTGATCTTGCTGACGTGCGTCTCGCCCCCGGCGCCGCCGCTCACTGTAGTGTCCTGCGCGGCCGCGTAGACGATTTTGTCATGGACGCGGCCGTATCCGCAGACGACGCCGTCTCCGATATACTGGCGTTTTTCGATCTTCTCCGGGATGATCCGCGTCTTCGCGTACATTTCTATTTCCGTAAAAATCCCGTCGTCAAACAGCAGCTCCATCCGCTCGCGGGCTGTCAGCTTTCCCCTGGCGTGTTCCCGGTCAATGCGTTTCTGACCGCCGCCCAGGAGAGCCTCCTCCCGAACGCTCCGGTATTCCTGCCTGTATTTTTCTTCCCATGCCATACCTGTGGGACAACCTCCAATACACTGTGCCGCGTCCGCTTCGGATAAAACTGTCCGGAGGACAAACTGACGCGGCGAAACAATCTCAGGATTCTCTCTTTTTGATCAGGACGTGTCTGCGGAACCGGAGTACGTCCTTTCCATCCTGGTTATACCCCGTTGTCTCCACATAGATAATGCCTCTGTCGGGTTTGCTCTTCGATTCCCGGCACTCCAGGATTACGGACCGCGCGTAGAGCGTGTCGCCGACAAAAGAGGGACCCAGATGTTCGATCTTTTCGTAATCGAGATTGGCGATCGCCTTGCCGCTGATATCCGGCACCGTAAAGCCGACCACCAGGCTGAATACCAGCGTGCCGACCACCAGGACGCGGCCGTGCACCTGCTTTTCCGCGTAATCCCGGTTCGTATGCACAGGATGCGCGTTCATGGTCAGCAGGCAGAACAGATTGTTGTCGCTCTCAAAGATTGTCTTGGACAGGGTATGCTGAATCTCCTGTCCCACGGTGAAATCCTCGAAATAGTTGCCCATATTGCTCGGTGTGATCATTCTTTCCTCCTGCCTCCGCGCGCGGAAGCCGTCCTGTTCCGCAGGGGCGGACATTCTCTGCCCGACCGGCTTCCGGGCCGTCGGATTCTGCCCCGGCATCCCGCGGATGCCCGCAGGCTCACAGCCGTCCCCGCTTGAGGAAAAGCTGCAGTTTCCACTTCATCGTATTGATCGGATTGTAGTTCGCGTATTTTTTCGCGATTCGGGTGAAATCCGCAGATCTGTAGGTCTGCCAGAACTGCTTCCTGTCCGCCGGCGGATCAAAGGGAGCGATCAGCGGTTTCTGCAGGCTGTCTTCGACCCTTGTCTTCCTGCAGACCGCCCTGTCCGCGCAGGTTTCAAACAGTTTCTCTCCGCGGGCTGTATTGATCAGCACCAGGGAAACACCCTTGTTGTCCCAGAACTCCGGCAGCGCCTTTTCGATCCCCCAGTAGTCCGCGATCGTGATGTCCGCGGGGTGGATCGTTTTTTTATAAGGACACTGATAACAGGAGGGGCGGAGGATCCGGTGCCCGTAAAACAGCCGGGGGAACACCCTGCTGTCCAGGGTCTTCCCGTCCGCGAAGGTCAGTGTGGTGACATGTGTCTTCCACCCGAACTTTTTCTTATTGCGGCAGATGACATCCCTGACCGCCTTTTTTTTCCGGCCCGCTTCCCAGGCCAGATAGTCGCGCCAGACCAGGGGGCTCGGCACGCCGTGGCAGACGATGTCGACCGTATAGAGCCTGTCCATCCTGTCTTCCGGCGTGTTTCTGTACTGCAGGAAAGCGAGCAGGCCCGCGATCTGACAGGACGTCCCGGAAAAGAGAACGGTCCGTCCGTCCTCCAGGTCCTTCGCGGCATCGAGATAAACCGTCCCCGGACTGCTCTGCACATATTTTGAGCCCCGCATCCGGTCGCGCCCCTCGCGGGTTTCGGTCCTCGCATGAACCGCCTCAAACCGGTCATTGAAGACACAGCCGTATACGACACCGCCCCGGTCCAGGATGGAGTCGGACAGCACGGCAAACATTCCGCCGGACTGGGAGCGGAGCCGCTCCGAATCCTCCCTGTGCTTTGCCGCGTACACAACGGGCGTCTGAAAATACTGCGTCATTCAGTGCTCCTCTCCGCGAATCCGCCGGACTGATCCTTTTTAAACGCGCAGACCCGCAGGCACAGTTCACACCGGATACACTTCGTCTCATCCACCTGCGGATACAGAAAGCCCTCTTCGTCGGGTACCATCGCGATGGCGCCCGCAGGGCATATACAGCAGCACGCGGAGCATCCGCAGCAGCTTCCCTTTCCGTCGTACAGGACCGGACAGGGTTTTTCTGGTGAAGAGGACATCGTCCCGACCTCCTTTTGCGGCACAGAATTCTGTGTCATCCTGTTTGAAACGCCTTCCGGCTCTGCCTGAATCCTTCTCATCCCCTGTAAAAGCGATTTCCGCCGCCTTTTATCTCTGCCTTACAGACCCCGGTCTGATCCGCTGTCTCCTTCTATCTCCTTCGCATTCCTGCGAGCTTTCGCAGAACCGCACGCAGGAACCCCCTGTTCAGAACGAAAAACAGCGCGACTCCGATCAGGATATTCAGCACATTGAACAGCATCCTCTGCCGGAAACACAGAACGCTCTCCAGAGTCATCACGCCCAGGACCAGCAGGACATGGCGCAGATCATACCGGACCCTCACGATCTTCTGGACATCCCGGATCCGGAAGAGGAAGAGAAAGATATAGCTGATCAGCGTCGATCCCGACGCGGCATACAGCCCGATCCACCGGATGGACGCCAGGTCGGTGACCAGATTGATCGCCGCGGCAATCGTGGTCGTAACGCCCACGCTTCTGGACCGCTTGTAGGCGACGTAGATTCCGCCCAGGAACGTCGACATGCTGAAGAAAAACATCGCCACGAAAAGGATCGGGATCTGGAAATATGCCTCGGCGTAGTCCCCGCGGATCAGGAGCCGGAAGAGCAGGGGCGTCGCCGCGATGAGGACTCCGAAAAAACCCGCCTGCAGGTCAAACATAGTGCGGAACATGGAGGAATAGTACTCGCTTGCGTCGCTGTCTTTCGAAACAATGGACGCGTTTTCCTGCCACGCCATCGTAAAGGTGTTCTGCGCGAGGTTCAGCAGGCTCGGAATCTTGTTTGCGACCGCGTAGACAGCATTCGCGGAGATTCCCATGAAGGCGGTGACGACCAACCTGTCAGACACCCGCATCACCCACGCGGACATGCTGTTGGGCACCATCGGCCAGGAATACCGGAGCATCTCCCGCAGCTTGTCCGCCCTGAAACAGCGGAGGTCAAAATACCGCAGGAGCCGCACCTTCACCAGAAGGTACAGCAGAGAAAAGGTGGAGGCGGCAAACAGGGAAATCACAGTCCCCAGAAGGCCGGCCCGAAGCCACAGGACACAGATCACCGTGAAGATCACCTTGCCCGCCGCGGACAGGACGGCGCTCATGGAATAATCCATGTTCCGGTTCAGCCCCCTGCAGACCTGTCTAGCCGCGTTCACCACAATATCCGCCAGGAAGTACAGGCAGATGAACACCCGGATCAGCATATTCTGCCCGGTGAGGATAAAAAACATAATCACCAGGGCAATGAGGGACGTGGGAATGATGAAGCATACGATGTTCGTGATAATTGTCTTGATGCTCTCGTCGTTCTCCCGTTCGTCGATCAGAAAGCGGAACGCCGCCGCCTGGATCTGCAGGGTCGCCGCCGGCAGAAGCAGGGAGACCAGAACGGCAATCAGGTCATAAGCGCCGTACTCCTCTTTTGTCAGGCAGCCGGTCAGGATCGGCAGCGTGACGAAGGAAGCCAGTTTGGGCAGAAACGTCCCGATCGCGATGATCATGGTATTTTTGGCAAGCTTTCCTTCCCTGCTCATAAGCAGACGGTTCCCTTTCTATGTACTGATCCTTTTTAAACAGATCTTTTCGAACCGGCTTCTTCCGGAACGGCCCGTCCTGCAGGCCTGTTCCGCTGATCTGTCATGAACTGATCTCCTCCAGATACCGGACGCTCTCCTGCCGCAGAATGGCGAGCCGCCTTCCGGCCTCCTGATAGTTAATTTCCTCGCGGGGAATGGTATCCGGATTCTCCGCCAGCCGGTCTTCCAGCCCCGCCGCTTCCAGCAGGTCCCTGGTTCTCCCGCCTCTCGTCGAGTGCGCGATCGCGATAAACGGCTTTTCGTAAATGATGGAAAACGCGGTTCCGTGGAAGGAATTCGTCACCACGAACTGCGCGTTCTTCACAAGGGACAAAAACCTGTCAGGGCCGATGGCGATCTCTTTCCTGGTTCCCCGGACGCGGACAAACGGATTCGGAGAAATATCCACGATGCGGAGGCCTTTTTCCCGCGCGGTCTTTTTCGCGATCCGGACGGACTGTTCCGAATTCTGGATGTTGTAGAGGAGGAGGTACGGGGCGCCGGCTTTAAAGTCCGTGCTCTCCATATCCCTATAGTCCTCTTTTCCGAGAAGGAGGGTGCAGTCCAGCACTGCGGGCACTTCGCGGCCGATCGCAAGGGAGAGCTTTTCAGCGGCGGATTTCTCCCGCACGGAGACCCCTGCGAAACCTTCCGTCAGCGCGGCGAGCTCCGCGGCATTGCCCTCGATATCGTATTCCCCCAGACTGGCGCCGTAGGCGGCTCTCTTCCCGTCCGTAAACTGCAGGAAAAACGCCCGGTCCGGCATTCCTCCCGTGAGGGCGGGATTCCAGATCTGGTCGCTGCCGCAGATATACAGATCCGCGCGGGGAGGGTCCTGCAGGAGGCTCTCATAGGTATGGTAAACCCGCGTAAGCGGAAGATTCTGACGGATGAACCGCTCGAAACACCGGTCTCTTCCGGAAAACTCCCCGGCGTGAGCGAGGTACGCCGCGCCCTTGATCAGGGCCCTGGCCTTGTTCCGGGCTTTTCCGGCCTTTTTGAGTTCCCTGAAGACGCTCTTTTTATCCAGGACATAATACGGGAGGTAATTGATGACCTCGACCTCCTGCCCCATCGACGAGAGCCTTCGCATCAGCGCGGCGCACTGCAGGGTCGCTCCGAAATTGGATGTATTGTGAAAGGTTATGACCGCTGTTTTCATCAAAGCCTCCCTGTCCTTCGCCGACCGCCCGGGCTGTTCTATCGCAGCTCCACGCGCAGAAGGGATTTTTTCCGGTTCTTTTCACAGTAGGCAACGGTCACCGCCAGAAACATCCAGACCCATTCCGAGTACACATTGGAGCTGGAGGAGATGGATGTGACGGAGAAAATCAAAAAGCTCAGGAAAAAACACGTGTGGATGCCGAAAAGCCCGTCTTTTTCCTTCGCGTTCCTGTAGAGCATGACCAGCAGGCTGATGTGCGTCAGCACATAAAACGCGAAGATAAAAATGCCGAATGTGACGAGGATCTCCGCGTACCAGTTGTGGATGTACAGAAGCTCTCCGATGTGGAAAATCGAGAATTTCTCAAACCACACTTCGAGGTTTCCCGCGCCGACGCCGATGCCGCAGGTCTCGTACAGAAAATGCAGCCCGTTTTTCAGGAGATTGACCCTGGCTACGTCCTCCCCGGACGTGTCGATCGAGTTCTCCGAGACAAAAGCAAGCAGCCATTCACGCAGGGCCGGAACCAGAAGGAACGCGGCGGCACACGCGATCAGCAGAGTCGGCGCCACGATCGCGATCCGTCTCCTGTCCCTGCACACTGCCAGAAACACCAGCGCAAGGACGGCGAACGCCAGCGCGGCGATACAGGCCCTGGAGGCGGTGACGACGATCATGTCGATCGCCCCCGCCGCGAGCGCCAGGTACAGCACTTTGGCGAGGATCCTCCGGGAAGCGAAGACGCGGTAAACCGCGAACGGAACCAGGGTCGTCACATACGTCGAATAGTCATTCGGATTGGAGAACATGCTGACTGCTTCTTTGCCGTAGTGCCGGACGCTGAAGCTTCCGACCCGGAAAACATAGGTGTGCGTCGACACCTCGTAGATCCCGATCACGACCTGGATGAGCAGGGCCAGACAGACCGCCACGGTGATCCCCTCATAGATGGCGTCCTCGTTGTTCGTGATGAGCGTGTTCATCATCAGGATGCAGATTGTGATGTAATAGATGTAGAACAGCCACCTGTTCAGGTTCATGTTCTGTACAATGCTGACCGCCGCGTGCAGCAGCAGGACGTAAAAAAACAGCTCCTGCAAATGGACGGAGGGCACCAGCTCCCGCTTCGCGTACAGGATCCAGACCAGTACGACAGTCAATGCGTAGTACGACACATGGATTCCCAGATTAATCTTAAACATAGGAATGAATCTGGGCGTCACACAGGCGAGGAAGGCGGCCAGCCATATTAAGATTTCCTTTGTTCTGATCCTCACGACATCATCCATAGCTTCACGTCCGTATTACAACTCAAAACTGCATTTTTCCGGGAAGGTCCTTTCCAGAAGGCCGTTGATTTCCGCCTTCGCCTTCTCAAAATCTCCCTGAAACTCATCGTCGTTGATACAGATCATGCGGTACTTCTTCTTCTCCACGAACCGGATGATCCTGCGGTTGTCGCCGCTGATTTTAAAATAGTGTCCGTGCAGGGTATACGGCGTAAATCTGCCGCTCGCCAGCTGCCAGAAGCGGAAAATATACTGGTTGACATCCCGGTTGTCCCGGAACCGGTGCCGGCAGGTCTCCGTCAGGATCTCCGGCTCCGCGGCCCAGACTTCGTCCAGCGTGGATTTCAGGTAGGAGAGGGCCACGTGGGGATTGTAAAACCCCGTGTAATTCCCCCATGGGGCAAACAGCAGCGTCCGGAGCATCCCGGAAGCGCCGTATTGCAGGTTGAAGGTCTTCGCGGGATCCTTCTTCATGCTCTGCCTCTTGCTGAAATGCCTGTTGATGATCCCCACGGTATTGAACACAATCGGGGAGAAGTTGCTCAGGACAGGCACGATGAGGTTCGGGATGTTGACGTCGCAGGGCAGGCCGTTCCGGAAAAAATCCTCCGGTTTCACCGGACGGATCAGGAAGATGTCGTCGTTGAAGTAGATAAACTGTTCGCTCAGGCCCTCGATCCGGTTCATGTTCAGCTCGATCACATGGGAGCTGAACACCGGCAGGTACTCCGCGGGAATGTAGTCCTCATGCCGGACAATATGCAGCTTCGGACAGTCCGTGTTCAACCATTTCGGGAGATGCCCGTAGGTGATGAAATGGACTTTGTTGACCCAGGGGGCATATTTGTCGATGCTCCGGAACACATACTGGAGGTTGTCCCAGTCCCGGTACCGGATGTCCCGGTCGTCCTCTTCCATGGTGACCGTTCCGCTGTATTTCGCCTTGTCCTTCTGCCAGACGGGGTCGCCCGGATCCACCCACGGAATGACAATATCTATTTTCTGTGAGCTGTCCGCTCTTTTTCTTCCCATGCCATTCTCCATGTCAGTGCTTCTGCCCCTTCTGCCCGTAATAGGCGTCGGGACCGTGTTTTCTGAGATAGTGTTTATCCAGCACATATTGCTGCAGAACCGCCCCGGGATTCAGCATCCGCGTCTCGAAATCCATCCGCGCGACCGTTTCCATGACCACGGCGTGATAGACGGAGGCCGCGGCGTCCTTTCCCCACGCGAAGGGGCCGTGGCTCCTGACTACGGTTCCGGGCACCGCCACGGGATCGATTCCGCGCTCTTTAAAGCATTCCACGATCACCCTGCCGGTGTTGCGCTCGTAGGCCTCCTCCACCTCCTCCCGGGTCAGCTCCCTGGTGCAGGGAATGTCCCCGTAGAAGTAATCCGCGTGGGTCGTCCCCAGCGCCGGGATGTCCATCCCCGCCTGCGCGTACGCGACCGCGTGCACGGAGTGTGTGTGCGTGACGCCTCCGATCGCGGAGAAGTTCCGGTAGAGCTCCAGATGAGTCTCTGTGTCCGAGGACGGGTTCCATCCGCCCTCGACGGTCTTCCCGGTCTCGAGATCCACAACCACCATGTCCTCCGCCGTCATGGAGGCATAGTCAACACCGGACGGCTTGATGACCATGAGTCCCCTGCCGCGGTCCAGTCCGCTCACATTTCCCCAGGTATAAATCACGACGCCCCGCCTGACGAGTTCCAGATTCGCCTCCAGGACCTGCTGTTTGAGTTCCTCTAACATGACCGCCTGTCTTTCCTTTCCCGGTCCGGGAACGCCTTCCCGCCTCTGCCCGGCCCTGTGTTTTCCGCCGTCATTCCGCCGGCCGCTGCCGTTGTTCCCGGCCGGCCTCTTTTTACTCCGCGATCTCCCGCAGGATCCGCACCGTGTGGGAAAACCCTCTCTTCGCGTCGAAGAGCGCCCTCCATCCGAGCCCCAGCAGTTCCCCGCTGTCCAGGGAGGAGTTGCTCATCGGGTTGAATCCCTTCCTCTCCGCGTCCGTGGGCAGTTCCATGCGGAAACCGGAATTTCCCTCCGCCGCGATAAACTCGCCCATCTGCCGAATGCTGATAATCGAGTCCGGATTGGAAATGTTGTAGGCGCGGACGCTTTCTCCCTTTATCATGGCCGTGAGGATGGCGGAGGCGCTGTCCAGGCAGTAGCAGTAGCTCCTGATCTGGGCGCCGTCGCTCTTCATCACGATCTCCTCGCCGCGGGCCGCCGCATAGGCCCACGCGGAAGATACATGGCGGTCCTCCGGTCTCGCCGTCGGACCATAGATATGTCCCGGCCGGATGATGACCGGTTTCACGCCGTACTCGTCGGCATAAGCCGCGCAGAGCGTCTCCGCCGCGCGCTTTCCGACCGAATAGGAGCTGCGGCTGTCGAGCAGGTCGATATAACCGTATTCATCCGTTCTGAACGGCCTGTTTCCCTCTTTTTTTCCGTATACCTCCGAAGTGGAAATATACAGGACGCATTCCGTTCCACTCTCCTTCGCGTGATCCAGAAGATACTTCAGCCCGGTAAAATTGCTGAGCATGGTCTCGACCGGTTCCCGGACGATCATATGGGGAGAGGAGTTCCCTGCGCCGTGGATGATATAATCGCAGTCCCCGGAAAGACGGTTGTCCACAGCTGTCGCGTCGTAGGGGACGCAGTGGAACCATTCCTCCCTGTCATAAGGACTGAAGCGCTCCCTGATTTTTTCGATGCTGCGGCCGGCGGCATAGATCCGGATTTTCCGCGTGTTCGCGCAGTTCCATTGAATCAGAAGATCCGCCACCGCCGAGACAATCAGGCCGGTACAGCCCGTGAGCAGCACGCTCCGGTCCGCCAGCGCGTCCAGCTCCGGCAGCGTCCCCAATGTTTCCCTGACATCCGCGATCCACAGATCGCTGGCATAGATGCTTTTCATTGAATCCTTCCGCCTCTTCCTGATGCGTTACTTTATAACTGTATTCTGCCCTGCGAAAACGGAGAAAGATATGCCGGACGGAGCATTTATCTGCGCGGCATTAATCCTTCAGCCAGTCGGAGCGTCTGGCGCCGAGCAGGGCCTTGAAGATGTCGATGTCCTCCACCGTGGTGAGCTTGATGTTCTTTTCGGAGCCGGAGGAGAAATACACCCGCTCACCCATCTCGATCATCAGGGTACAGGACGCGACGGAATTCACGATTCCCGCCTCCAGCGCCCTTCTGTGCAGGTCACAGATATCTCCGATGTGGAAGGCCTGCGGGGTCTGCGTCCTCTTGAGGCGGTCCCTCGGATAGCTCCCGGTGGACGCGACGCCGTCCTCTGTCTCCAGCATCGCTTCCGCGCAGGGAATCACCGTCGTCGCGTTGCCGTACTCGCGCGCGACGCGGATGTTGTCGGAAATGATCTCCGCGGAGATCATGGGGCGGATCGCGTCGTGAATAAGCACGATGTCATCCGGGGCGAAGTGCTTCTCCAGTTCGAATACGCCGTTCCGGATGGAGTCCTGTCCGTTTTTCCCGCCGGGCACGACATACTGGAGTTTCTGTATATTAAACTGTTTCGCGTAAGCCCACAGAACCTGTTCCCAGCCCTGGATGCAGACGACGGCGATCGCGTCGATCTCCGGGTGTTTTTCAAACGCCTCCAGCGTATATACGATGACCGGCCGCTCATTCACGGTGAGAAACTGTTTGGGGATGTCCTGGTGCATTCTGTTGCCGGCCCCGCCGGCAATCAATAACCCGATATTTGCCATTATTTTTTCCCTTTCACGCCTTTCACGAAGTATTTTTTTCCTCTGTATTCCTTATAGGGTGTATTCAGATCCATGAACACGATTTTGTGCTCCGGGTGCCGATCCTTCTCCGGCGGAGGAACCATGTAATCGCCGTACCGTTTTGTCAGATACTCGCGGCAGCCGGCGGGCAGCGGCAGCTCCGTGTCCTCAAACGGAACCCATACGTCGCTGTCAAACCATTCCTTCGGATAAAGCCAGGTGATAAAAGGAAACATGGAGAATTCTTTTACATACCTGGCATCCTCGTAATGCTTGTCCGGGATCGTGGCCAGATTCTCCAGGGTGCTCCAGATCAGGTAGCGGACTTTATCTCCCCGGAAAATCCCCAGAAGGACCTTGGACGCGAGATAGACAGGCCTGCTCTGCCGGTTGGGGAGCCTCCCCGCCTTGAACAGGGAGCGCCCGCATGCGCACGCGAGCTGGAATTTGCGGCCGATCCCCGTCCGCGCCGCCGCGTGAAGGGCCCCGAAATCGAGCGCGACGCCCTGGTTCGTGTCCGTGTCGACGGAGGCCGCCGTGATAAAGGTCGTGTTGTTGTCCCGGATCGAGCAGGAGAGGTGGTGGTCATTGTACCCCTTTCCCGGAACGCAGAGGGAGTAGCGGCTTGTGTCCGCCTCCTTGTCCCAGATCTCCAGAAGGCGGTTGTAGTCCGGGGCCGGCATGATAAGATCGATGTCGTCATCCCAAGGGATGAAGCCTTTGTGGCGGATGGCGCCCAGACAGGCTCCCGCGAACACATAGACCCGCAGATTGTGGTCTCTGCAGAACTGTGTGAAATACTTCGCAATCTCCAGGTTTTTATTCTGTAATGCCCTGAGTTCTTCGTCGGACATTGTGATCAGTTCACTCATTCTGTATTCTCCCTGCTTTTTCCCTGTCCTGTTCCCTGCGGACGCACGCCGGTCTCATCCGCGGTATTTCGGGAAAAAGTTCTCGTTTTCCGGCTTAACCATCCCGAGCAGATCCTCGTACGCCTCCCGGTTGAAGATCTTTTTTCCGATATGGAAGCGGTTCAGATCCCCGCGGTAAAAGGCTCTCTTGAATTTGAACAGGCTGTCTTCGCCGGAACCGACGCCGCCGCCGAGATAGAATGTCTTATACCCGTTTTCGCACCCCCACAGAGCCGCTTCATAGAGAAGGAGGTTGGTCGGCGCCAGTGGACTGTACTGCCGCACGCTTCCGGAGAGATGATAATTCATCCTGCAGTTCGCCGTCAGGATGATCGACGCAGCGATCACCTCCCCCTCCCGCTCAGCGTAGAATACCTGCGCGTTCCTGGGAAGGTCCTCGAGAACGGAGCGGTAAAACTCCTTCCCGAAATAATAGTATCCGGAGGCCCGGTCCTTATCCATCGTCTCGTTGTAGATCCGCCGGAAGGTTTCGTAAATCGCGGGATACTGCCCGCGGTAGATCTTTACGTCGTTTTTCACGGCCTTGCGGATCACGTTCCGGTTTTTGCTGGTAAGATTAGCCCAGACCGTATCCGGAGAGGACAGATCCATGCAGATGACTTCCCCGAGGGGAATGACTTCGTAAAACGGCGCGCACGCGGAGTGGTTATGAATGACCGGGTGAAACCGCACAAATTCCGAGACAATCCGGTGTCCGGCCGCCCATTCCCCGTATTCCTGAAACAGGCGGTCCGTGCCGTCCCCCTCGATGATCCACCCGCCGTAGCCGTAGGGAGTGGCAAAGTCAAAGAGCTGTCCCTCCGCGATCCGCCCCGTAACTCCCGGGGCTCCTGCGATGTCCCGCCGCATGACGACGTTCATGCCTCTCGTCTCCCCGTTCTCATGGAAAATCAGAAGAGGCTCGCCGTCTCCGTGAATCCGGAACGCCCTGACATATCCGCTGAGCCAGTAGGTATCATAGTCGGAGAAAGAGCGGACGATCCTGTCCCATTGATCGGACTGCTCCAGTGTAAACGTAGTGATCATTTTTATTCCTGATTCTTTTTATTCCTGATCCTGTTCTGTTATGTGTCTGACGATCCGCTCCATATCATCCTCCCCGTAGCGCTGGTCAACGGGGATACAGAGGATATGGCTGTAGATTTCCTCCGCCGCTCCGCACACCGGAGGCAGCGTTTCGGGCCTCGGCCACACCACCGGCGCGTAGATCCGGTGCTCCCGCAGGGAGGACTGCAGGGCCGCCCTGTCCTTCACCCACAGCGGACAGTACAGAGGAACATCCCTGTCCGTCAGCGCGCCGGTGATCGGCCTGATCCAGGGGAGACCGCGCACGCCCTCGTAAATCACCCGGTAGTTTGCCCTCCGCCTTTTGATCAGGGCGGTTCTGTCCAGCGCGCGGAAAGCCCGCTCCGAGACCGGGCTGATCCGGTATACTCCATTTTCGGAATCCAGGATGTTCTCCGCCTCCGCGAACAGATCCAGCATGGCCTGCTTTTCGCCGCGCGCGTGAAAGATGTATTCATATTTGGCGGCGCTCGCCCGGATTGCCGCGGCCGTCAGCGCTTCGTCATAGACATCCGGTTTCTCCGGGAAAAGGCCCTCCCGGCAGAACACGTATCCTCCGTCCGGCATTCCCGCCCATTTCCGCAGGCTTCCGACGATATAGTCCGCCGGGAGCGCCGGCCAGCCGCTGAACAGAGACTGGGTCCGGTCCTCGAGGAAGACGACGCCTTTTCCCCGAAGGCTTTCCACCACCCCGCCGCAGCCCGCAAGTGTCTCAAAGCCGAAGTACCGGTGCAGGAGCACGACATCCGCGCCTGACACCTCGACCGCGTCGCGGAGCGCCTCCGGGGCTGTGCGCAGACTGTCGTCAACCGGACAGGGAAAGATTTCGTAGCCGCGGGCCAGAAAAGGTTCGACGACGGTGTGACACGTGAACGGGGGAAGCAGGGCTCTCCTGCCGGCCGCGGGATTTCTCCTGCGTATTTCGTCGAGCGCCATTCCCTGTGCCGCGCGTCCGGTCGAAAGAAAGACTTCATCCGAACCGGAAATCCCGAATCCGGAGAGCGTCAGCGGAGAGCCGTTCCCCTCACCCGTTCCCGCCCTGATCCCGACGGCGGGATCCATCCAGAAGCTGCTTCCGATTTCAGGCATCATTTTCCCGGTCCTCCGGACGTTCACAGAAAACATCTGTGAATGATCTCAATAATGCGGTCCTGCTGCTCCGGCGTCATCTTGTTGTCGCTCGGCAGGCACAGGCCCCTGTGGAAGATATCCGCTCCCACGTCAAAGGCGGGATCCATGCAGAAGCGCGTGCTCCCGCTCTCGCGGGCGAGGCCTTCCCTTGTCACAAAAGCATTTGTCCTGTAAATCGGCTGCAGATGCATGGGTTTCCAGATCGGGCGTCCCTCCACGTTGTTCGCCGCGAGCGCCTCCAGAATCTCTGTCGGGCAGGTCTTCCCGCTTTCCGGGCTGTACTGCGCGATTTTGTCTCCGCGGCTCTGTCCGCACATGGCGTCCTCGTCGATGATCATGCAGCTGAGCCAGTAATTGGGCAGGGATTTCTCCCGGTCAAACGGGTTCATCCGGACCGGAAGATCCTTCAGGCCCTCCTGATATCTCTCGTAGATCGCTTTTTTCTGGGCGATGTGCTCCGAAATATAGGGTAACTGTCCGCGCACGACGCCCGCGATCACATTGCTCATGCGGTAATTGTACCCGATTTCCTCGTGCTGGTACCAAGCAGCATCTTCCCGAGACTGCGTGCTCCATTTGCGGACCTTGTCCGCGTCGTCCAGAGAGTCGGTCAAAAACATTCCCCCGGAACTGCCCGTGATAATCTTGTTTCCGTTGAAGGAGATGCAGTTAAAATCGCCCAGAGAACCCGTTTCTCTCCACTCTCCGCAGTCCAGATACTTCGCGCCGAGGCTCTCCGCGGCGTCCTCCACAATCAGCGCACCTTGGCGCTCGCAGATCTCCCTGATCTCCCTGATCTTTCCGGGAGTCCCGTACAGGTGCGCGAGCACCACCAGCTTCGCGTCCGGGTAGAGCGCGAACGCCTGCTCCAGTGCCGCGGGATCCATATTCCAGGTATCCCGCTCCGTATCGATAAAAACGGCCTCCCCGTCCTCATACGCGATCGGATTGATGGACGCGTCAAAAGTCAGATCGCTGGCAAGAACAACCTTTCCGCGCAGCGTCCCGTCATTCACTTTCGCCCTTCCGTATATTTTTTCGCCGGCGAGCCTTGTCGCGAGGTGGAGCGCGGCCGTCCCCGAACTGAGAGCAACCGCGTATTTCACACCGATGTACTCCGCCATCTGCGCTTCCACCTCGTTGAGGTTTCTGCCCACAGTGCTCATCCAGTTTGTCTCAAAGGCCTCCATCATATAGCGGGCTTCCTCCCCGTGCATGGTAGGGCTGCTGAGATAAATGCGGCTCTCAAAAGGCTTTTTGTCAGGATTGTTCTTGTATGCCATAATGTCGCTCCCGGTTTCTCGTCCGGCAGCCCGGATCCCAAGGCTGCCCATACATGAATGACTGCTCCCCGTCTTATTGAATCACAAAAATGCCGGTCAGGGCTTTCCATCTTCCCCGTCTCCGCGGTCTTCTTCTGTGTCCTGTTCCGTCTCCTGCCGGTCTGCCAGCAGGCTGTCGTAAACCGTATCCTTCTTCGCGCCTTTTCCGGCGTTCGCGGGATGATAGGTGGAAACTGTCTGCTCGACCAGACTGATGATCTTCTCTTCCTGATTGGCGTAGGAGACTCTCATCAGGTTGTCCAGCTGCCGCAGAAACACATTGACCTCAAAAGGAATCGGGCAACCGATGTGAATCAGGGCGTTCTCGGTTTTTTTCAGCCCTTCCTCCGCCATCAGCTTCTCCTCATAGAGCTTTTCGCCCGGGCGAAGGCCGGTGTATTCGATCCGGATATCCACATCCGGCTTGTAACCGGACAGGCGGATCAGGTTCCTCGCGAGGGTATCGATCTTCACGGGGCTCCCCATATCGAGGACGAAGATCTCTCCGCCCTTCGCGTAGGTCCCCGCAAGCATGACGAGACTGACCGCCTCCGGAATTGTCATGAAATAGCGGATGATATCAGGGTGCGTGACCGTTACAGGACCGCCCTTCTCGATCTGCTTTTTAAAAATAGGAATCACTGAACCGTTGCTTCCCAGAACATTTCCGAACCGGACAGCAACAAATTCAGTGCGGATGTCGCGGAAGATCCTGCCTGTCCCGTCCCGGTCGGCATTCTCCACGCCCTCATGTGTAAACAGCTGAGGAATCTCCGAGGCCCTTCCCTCCTTGATTTTCTGATCGAAGCTCTGGATGATCATCTCGCAAAGGCGCTTGCTGGCTCCCATGATGTTCGTGGGATTGACCGCCTTGTCCGTGGAGATGAGCACGAACCGCTCGCAGCCGTGGACCATGGCCGCGTACGCCGTCTTATACGTCCCGATCGCATTGTTCTTGATCGCCTCGCAGGGGCTGTCCTCCATCAGGGGAACATGCTTGTGCGCGGCGGCGTGATAGACAATCTGCGGACGGTATTTTTTGAAAATCTCGAAGACGCGCCGGCTGTCCCGGACAGATCCGATGAGCGTCTCCAGCCGGAGATCAGGATATTTCTCCCGCAGCTCCAGCTGAATATCGTACGCGTTGTTCTCATAGATGTCAAAAATAATCAGAAGGCTCGGGGAATGCGCGGCGATCTGCCGGCAGAGCTCGCTCCCGATGGAACCTCCCCCGCCGGTGACCATGACGCTCTTGCCGTGGATGAAGCTGAACACCTCCTGCATATCCGCCCGGACAGGATCCCTGCCGAGGAGATCCTCCACAGAGACGTCCCGCATAGCGGAAACAGTGAGCTGGCCGGAAATGAACTGGTACATGCCAGGGAGGTTCTTCAGCTCGCACCCCGTCTCCTGGCAGATCGCCAGAATGTCGCGGCGCTCCGCCGCGGTCGCGCCGGGAATGGCCAGGTAGATCTTGTCCACATGATATTTCTCCGCCATCTCCAGGATAGAATCACGGCCGCCGACAATCGGAATTCCGTCTATAAACCGGTGCCATTTATTCGGCTCATCGTCAATAATACAGACGACCCGCTCCCCGAAATCATGCGATTTGTTGATGTCCCGCAGGATCATGTTTCCGGCGGCGCCCGCGCCGATCAGCATGACGTTTTTGACCGGAGGTCCCTGTTCCGCCCGTTTATTCAGGCCGAGCAGGAGCAGGAGCCGGTACGAAAACCTGACTCCGAGGATCAGAATCAGCTGGAACACTGCTCCCATCGCGTAATAGGATACGGGCATCCGCCTGTAGAAAACCGTAATACCGATAATATGAACCAGCGACGTGAGAATCGCCGCGGCAACCACGCGCACAAGCTCGGAATAACTGGCAAATCTCCACACGCTGTTATACAGCCGGAGCCGCCAGAAGATCAGAATGCACAGAAGTGTGTAGATCAGTGTGAAATGAATCCAGGCCTGCAGAAACCGGTCCGGAATCACTGAGAAACGGCAGTCGAACCGGAACCAGAGCGCAAGAAAATACGCTGCATTGACTGCAACGATATCATATAGAACCAGGATCAGACTGATGACCTGCCAGTGAAGAATGCGTCTTCCTGTTGTATTGACTTGATCTGATTTATTGTCCATGTCCATGAAAATCCATTTTTCCAGGTTGTTCCGCCTGTCGGATCCGGGCGGAATCATCGCCCCTTCCTAACTATCAAACGCAAGAAAATTAAACCACGTTCTACTGTTTTTGTCAATTTGACTTTGTTTCTTTATTCAGATAGAATTGAAACACTACCTCTCACGGGATATTTTATACGGTGCGATTGCTCTACGATTGATCAGGGAAAGGGTACTTCAATGGCTCAACGTTTCTTTCAATCTTCTGAAACCGGCTTCCTCTCCGCATCCCGCTTTTCTTCAAATCCGCCCGGACCGTCCGGCCGTCCGGTGCCCCTCCGGGACAGTATTTCCCGGTCTCCCGCCGTCCGGCTGCTGGATTTCGTCATTATCATCTATCTTTATCTCTGTATTCTCTGGCACACAGGGATTATTCTCCAGCCCGTGAACACACTGATTACGAAGCCTCCCGTATACAATCTGCAGACACACCTTCTTACGGCGGGAATCGTCCTGGTTCTGGCCGACTGGATCCTTGCCCGCTCCCTGCGCAGAGGCCCCGGTCTTCTTCTTCTCTACGGGATCTGCGCGTCCGCCGCCGTCTCTTCCTTCCTCCTGCGAAGCTACGGAGTCCAGAAGAACCGCACCAGCATTCTCTGGATGGTGGTCGCTGTCACCCTGTTCTACAGCTCTGTATTCCGGATGAAAAAAAAGCTGCTGTCGCGCAGCCTGAAAGTTCTGTTCGGCACGCTCCTGACCGTGTGGTTCATCGCGTGCTGTCTCTCTCTCTACCAGTTTGTGATGCGCATCGGAGTCTACGGACCGAATTATGCCTCTTCCCCCTGGCTGGGCGGCAACGGCTTTACCGGCCGCAGACTGATCGGTGTTTTCGCTTTCCCTGAGTACGGCGCCATTCCCGGCGTGATGCTCCTCGTCGGGAGCGTCTATTATATTCTTACCCTGCGCAGCAGACTGTTGAAGGTCCTGCTTGTGCTGATGTCTTTACCTCTTTTCTGGTACATCGTCCTGAGCGGCTCAAGAAACGCTGCCGCCGCCATCTACGAAACCGTCTTTGTCGGATTTTTCCTATATATACTGAAGCGTTTCCGGAGGTTTTCTCCCGTAAGTCTCCTCGCCTCCCTCTGCGCCGCGCTGGCCGTTCTTCTATTGTTCCACGGACTGTTTACGGGAACGATGGAAGCGGCAAAAAAAGTGCCGCGCATGGATACAAAAAATACGTTCTCCGGTTCTGTTCTCAAATCCGGTGCCGTCAGCCTTGCGGATGCAGGGCAGGTCCTCAAGTCCGGTTCCGCCAGCCTTGCGGATGCAGGGCGTTTCCCTCTTCGGAAACCGACCGCAGGCGTCCCGGACGGTGCCATGGCCTCCTCTTCTGAGGAAACCGGTACAAACCCGGAGAAGAAAAGCGACGGGAAAACGAAAGAGAAAAAAAACCAGCTGCTTGAGCGCAAATACAGCGACGGGGATCTCTCAACCGGAAGACTGACCATCTGGAAGGACTATCTGAGTCTGTCCGGAGAAATCGGCCTGTTCGGCCTCTCTCCGGAAAATGCCTCGAAATACATTCAGGAGCACAATCCTGATCTCCGTATCGCCACATATATAAAAGAGAATTACCCGGAAAGCTATGCCGCCGGATATGTATTCCACACACACAGCGGATATTTCAGGGTGTTTGTCTCAGCCGGATTTCTCGGCTTCGGCCTGCTCACGCTCTTTTACATATTGTGCGCAGTCAGCGCCGCGCGCTGCGCCGCACGCCCGGGCAAAATCTCCTTCGCGTTTCTGTTTCCGCTGCTGATCGCTCTGGCCGGCGCTTCCTCTGCCCTGTTTGACAATGAAATCTACTTTAACCAGAATCCGACTTCCTTCCTTTTCTGGATCTGCCTGAGCATCATGCTCCGGTCCGCCGTCAGAACACATACTTCCGCTGCACATAATAGCTGATCAGGAACAGGACGGTGTCCACCACAGCCTTGACCGCGACCTCGGGGACGGACGGAAGCAGGCCGGTGCCGCCGGTCACCAAGACCGCGCTCAGGGTCATCTGGATGACAGCGAGGAGAATATAGCGGGCCGCGCTCGCGCCCACGTTCTCCCTGCTGCGGAAGACGACCTTGTAATTCATGGAAAAATTGTAAGTCGCGGAGAGAACCCGCGCCAGGACAGTCGCGGCGGCGACGTAAGGGACGCCGCGCAGTGCTTCTATGCCCCCCGTGCCGCCTCCTTTGAGCAGTCTGCAGAAAAGGGCAAATAAAACCAGGTCGAGAACACTCGAGGAGAGAGATGTAAACAGATATTTTATGAATTTCGCGCCCAGAATCCGGTAGATCCGGATCGAGTCCTTCAAGGGATGAAAATGTGTCTGGTGGTTTTCCTTCGAGTCATAGATCGTGCGGATCGGCACCTCCCGGATCTCGACCGGGGGCTGCAACTTCGTCGTCGCGAGAAGCATCTGGGTCTCGAATTCAAACCTCTCGCCGGGTGTGTCGAGGAGCTCGCGCATAAAACGGCGCGGGATACCGCGCAGTCCGGTCTGGGTGTCTGTGACGCGGACGCCGGAAACATAACCCAGGACCTTCATGGTCAGCTTGTTGCCGACGGCACTTTTCCATGGCACATTCTCTCCGTCAAAGGTCCGGACTCCCAGGACCAGGGCTTCCGGCTCCTCCCGCAGTTTCTCCATGACGGACCGGATGCAGCCGGTATCATGCTGTCCGTCGGAATCGGCCGTGACCGCCCCGACCGCATCCGGCTCGTGCTCCAGGACATACGCGAATGCCGTCTTCAGAGCGCGTCCCTTGCCGCGGTTCACTTCGTGCGTAAGCACCGCGCCGCCCAGCCGCGCGATCTTTTCTCCCGCCTCCCGGAAAATCTCCCGATAGGCATCTCCGCTCCCGTCATCCACAAGAACCACGTCCCGGATTCCCTGTTCCTGAAAACTGTCCAGCAGCTGCAGAAGCCGCTCATCCGGTTCGTAGGCAGGAATGATAACAGGAATCGAGGTGCGCGGGCCGGATTCCGCAGCCTTCTCCGGGACTTTGAAATCCGTTTCCCCGAATTCTTGTTCCCTGAACTCTTTTTCTTTTAAATCTTTATCGTTCAATTTATATTCTTCGGTCTGCATTTCCACTGTTCCAAAATCCCTGCATATTCTATGTTTCACAGCTTCATGTAAAGTCCTTTTTCACCTCGTCAGGCATGCCCGCAGCAGGTAATAGACACCCAGGCAGGAGAGAAAGCAGAACCAGCACATACAGCTTTTCCCTATGGCTTTGACTTCTGATTCAGGGCGGCTGCCGTCATGCAATTTAAATTTCGTGAAAAGCAGAAAGATGAGGGGGAGAACCGGCAGGTAGTACCGTCCGTGCAGACCTGTAATGGTTCTGGCCCCGATCTTGTTCCAGCTCAGGAGCATCATGGGAGTTGTGATGATTTCCAGAAAAACCACCGCTTTCATAACCTTCCTGTCTCTTTCAGTAAACTCGAAGCTGTCTTTCTCGAACAGCAGAAATACGACAGCTATGGACATAAGACCAAACCCGATGAAAAAGGGAAGATCATTTCCTTTTTCATCAATCAGCATCATGCCGCTCATGCGGGAGATCATAATATCCATTTCATTCAGATAGGCTCCCGCCATCATATTCAGATACCGGACAGGATGCGCCAGGGCATAAGAGAAGGTAAGATTTCCGCTCCCTTTTGTCCCGAACTGAAACAATGCTCCGGAAGGAAGGATGACATCGAAAACAAGCGCGGAACCCCCTCCTGCCGCGATGATTGTCAACGTCCTTCGAATTGTTTTTTCAGCCGCCTCCCTTCCTTCCCGGGCTGCGTGAAAGACCGGTATGGCGGACAGGGGCAAAAGAATAAGATGTCCACCGCCTTTTACAGCCCCCAGGAGGACTGTCCAGAGAACGCACTCGATGAAAGCAGCTTTTCCTTCCCTCTCTTCACAAAGGCGGAGTAACGCCCCCAGAAAGCCGAAGGCTGCGATCAGGAGCATCGCGTCATAGGAAAATGAACCCGCCAGGATCAACGGAGCCGGAAGAAGTCCGATCGCTGCAAACGCAGCCTTTCCGGCAGGCGTGATCCGGATGGTATGAAGCAAGGCTGCAATATAGGCAGCCAGAGTCAGAAGACGCGCCATCGCCATGGCCTGCGGGGCGCCCATCCCCAGGATTCTCGCCAGGGTGAGCCCAAGCGTCTGCGGCAGGTAATTGACCGCGGAATAGAACGTCATTTTTTCATCCTGATATACCTTTACGAGCCTGTTGAGCTCTTTCGCCGCATACTCCGGCGCTTTTCCTTCCTCTGTTGAAGAAGCTGCCGCAAGGGCAGGGTCCCGGCCTTCAATACTCAAAAGGCGGTAAGGAACAGCTTTCACATCGTATTGATAGGCATAGGCGTAATCCTGCATTTTTGGTGTGTAATACGGCTCCGCCTTTTCCGTCGTCCAAGAGGCGGGAAGGTAGGCGGCATCCCGCGCGCGCATCGTCCATTCCTGCGATTCGTCCCCGCCCAGGACCATATTGGAGAGCCTGTACACAGCCAGAATATGGGATCTTGCATCCGGCGACCTCCACGAAGGAACCAGGATCATATAGATCAGGCCAAGAGGTATAACAGAAACGACAAAAAACCTGCCTGGAAGGGCTGCATTCCCGATTAAAAGACTGCCGGTCAGAATCATATAGATGCCGAGAATAAGGAAAACAAGGCACGCAATTCCGTATCCCAGCCCTGACCTGCGTAAAAGCGCGAAATTAAGCGTGCGGGTCACCAGCCGGGAATCCCCGGTCACGGCTGTTTCATCTGAGACGTCATCAAGATCTGTGTCCTCCTGGTCGGAAGCATCCTCCGTGTTTTCCCCCCGACTGTCCTCCAGACCATTTTCAGAGATGGATCCCTGATCGCTTCCAGATGCGGTTTTTTCCTCGAGGACGCTGAGCTTAATGCTTTTTTCCTTGTCCAGATTCGTGACAAAGATGTGATAGACACCGGGCGGAAAGGCCTCGCCTGTCAGAGAATCCTCTGCGTCGATCCGGATGATTTTTCCCGCCGGCCCGCCGGCAAGAATAGAGCTTCCCGTGAGGTCGCGATCATAGTATTCCTTTTCTCCGCTTTGCCCGCCGGTTATTCTGACGTGAACGCTGTCAGAACGCCCCTGGCCGCTGCTGATCGACAGTTCAAGTGTATGGAAATCTCCTCTGTCAGCCGTAAATATCTGTTCCAGAGTGTCGCCGGGCCTGATCGTCTCCTTCACACTTCCGGACACAAAGGGATGTACGGAAATCTCCCTCACAACATGCCGCATAAGATC
>JAUNJS010000001.1:35313-48083 GCA_030533125.1 Eubacteriales bacterium
TTCAACTGTAAGGAGAATGATCACCGTGCCCAGAAGGATCGTTCTGATCCGGAATCTTCTGATATCGAGAAGAAAAAATGCCAGAAAGCACAGAATCGTAACACCGGCCAGAAAAGGGAAAACCACCCTCCTTCGCATGACTCCGTCTTCAACGGTAAGGAGATAACTGACAGCGCTGCCTTCATAAGCCTCCGCAGTGCCCGGTTCAGGCGCAGATGTGTAGAAGTCTCCGGGAGAGATCCCGACAGCCAGACCGCCGGTCTCCATTCCCGAATCGTTAAAAGTATACTGGATCGTAAAATAACAATGGTCCTTTTCGGACATGCTGACGGGACGGCCGAATTCAAAGATGCGGTAGACATCGTCGGCCAGCTCGGCAGCCTGGATCCGCCACTCCCTGACAGGCTCGTCATTTTTGTAAAAACAGACACATACCTCTCCGCCACTCATCGATCCATTATTCCTGAACCGGATATGGAGAGCCCTTATTTTTTTATTGTGGAAGGCGATATTCTGCGTGACAAGCTCTCCGGAGACAAGCGCGTGTTCTGTCTTCGGAGCGGGAATATCAGTATCATACGAGAATGCTCTGTAAGAGCAGTCAAAAACAGTCAGCAGAACAAGGACACAACAGACCAGATAGATCCTCAGACGCCACATGTCCCGCTTTCTGCTTCCGGTTTTTTCATCTCTGATTGAAAACAGGCGAAAGAGAGAGGCAGAAAAACGCTCTTTCTCTTTTTCTCTTTCCAGGTCCATCCATTACCCCCTGTTGATGTTACTGCTTAAACCCGGAAGGCGGATCTCGCGCAGTATGGTACCCGCCAGCAGGATATCACAGATTATAAAAGAAAACATCTGCGGCACAAATGTCCTGAAAGAAGACGCATAGAGAGTTGCCGAAAAGCCCATCATAAATCTCGACCCGAATCCCAGGACATTCAGGATCACCAGCTTCGCGCATAGATCCTGGTCAGTCTTCCACAGCGTAAGGACAGAAAAAAACAGGAAGGCGAAGATCAGAAAGGCCAGAACGACAGCCTGCGGGTGTGTTGAGACGGGTTTCAAATCAGGCATTTTGTACGCATAATCATGATAAATAATGAAATAATCACTGTCAATCGCGCCTGCCGCCAGCACAGCAGCCTGCAGAAGCACAGGTATGATTATCCCCTTTGCCCTTCGAATATAACACAGCGCCAACAGTCCAAAGCAGAACAGCCTGACCAGATCAGGCTGAACGAAAAACAGCCATGCAAACGTAGTCGCCATCCCTCGATAGAATTTAAACCCCGTGCTCCATTGGGCATATTGGGGAAGATAGCGCTCCATTTCCGCTGTACTGCTCATCCTCTCAATATGCCCGGGGACCCGGAACATAAACAGATAAATAGCCGCAGACACCGCAAAGTACACAACGCTGACAAGGACGATGTCTCTGTCCGTATTATTCCCCTTTCCCCCGGATCGGAGAAAATAATAAAGACCTGTAAGGAAAAAGGCGCCCGCCGCAACAACAGCCGTCTGATCCTGGTTCCCTGCATATAGAAGTCCCAGAAAGGAGAGAATATAACCGGGAGCACCCGTTTTTTCCCTCCTGATCCTCCTGACCAGGGGGGTGATTCCCAGGAGCAGCCCCAGAACGGTGTACAGATAATTTGTCGATGTCGCGATAAAGCCCGCTGATCTCATAAGAAAAGAGGCAGGAAAGAGAACCACCGTCATGGCGCAGACAACCAGCATCGGAAGCGACCTGTCTGTAAAGAGGCTCCACAGCCCGCCCAGCAGGATCCCATAGACGATCGTGTCTATTATTTTCCAGAGAGGAAAAGGGATCCGGTAAAACAGATAGGCCAGACCGTCTGTCAGGAACTTTCCATTGTGATAATAGATTTCTTTGAGCAGGGATGTCATGTTTTCCTGATTCACGCCGTGGTCGAGATGATAAGCATCGTCCGATATGATATCCATGGGCAGATGAACAAGAAACATGACAGCCAGGAAGACAGCCGCCACGGTTATGACGGCATAGAAAAATGTCTGTGTATTATTCCTTACGACGGGTTTGTTTTTTTTCATACATTTTCCCTTAGGCGCTTACAGATGATTTCTTGCACAAAATGGCAGAATTTCTTGAGCGTTGATTCCGCTTTATGCGGGTTAGGCAATGTCTGCAGATAACTCCAGAAAGTTGCAGAGGATTATCTTCCGGGTACAAAGGAAAAAACGTAGACGATGCGGGCATCGGCGAGGCTTTTCGACACAACAATCGTAAGAAAAGCCTGCATTTATTCGGAAGACACAAAGGAACAGAGCCTTACACTCTTCCCAGCAGCATCAGCATGCGCAGCACGATCTCGGAACTCATAACCGGACGCCAGCGTCCCGGGTACAGGGCTTTTTTCAGCGCGTAATCCGGGCGGAATCCCTGACGCGCGAACCACCGGGCATATTCCGCTTCCCGGTCGTTCATGCCGCCGAAGGTCTTTGTGTAGGCCCTGGCGCAGGATGTGATGCCCGTGTCGCCTGTCCGGATCGTATGGGCGAGCCATTTGAAACGGTTTTTCATGGTCATGCCGGAGACGCTGGTGTCGAGCCTGCGGTGCCGCGCGGCGATGCGCTCATCAAAATGATGGACACCGAAGCGCTCCGCCAGGATCCAGGCCCACCAGTCGTGGGAAGTGATTTCCTCCATGTCCGCCCGGAGCATGAGCTCCCGCAGCGGTCGGTTGATCGTCATGGCAAACCCCATGTAGACGCACTCCGTGAGCGCGCGGCGGAAATCCACCTCATAGGACGGCGGCAGAACCGTGCCGGTCACGGTCTCCATCGACGCGTCCGTGAGCTCGTAGGCACTCCCGAACAGTGCCGGGACATCGGCCGGCTGCTGCTCCATCCACTCCACAGCCCATTTCACCTTGTCGGGAAGCCAGATGTCGTCCTGGTCGCAGAACGCCCAGTAGTCCCCTTCCTTCGCGATTTTCAGGAGCCTGCCGAAACTGCGTCCGTAGCCGGCATTCCTGCCGCGGATGAAGCGGATCAGCCCCTTTTCGCTGTAATCCCACAGAATCCCGGTCGTGTTATCTGTAGAACCATCGTCCCGGACATAGATCCGGATGTCCGGATACGACTGCGAGAGGATACTCTCGATCTGCTCGCGGATATACTTTTCACCATTATACGTGGAGATCAGAACATTTACCATATCCTCCGTCTCCTTTCTCATCTTCCCTGACTATGTAACTGAATCCCGCCCTGTGAGATCGGAGAAAAAGACACGCCAGATGGAGCATTTATTTGCGTGGAAATCCTTACTGCTTTTGAATAACTTGAAATCCCCGCCGAAGCGGGGACTGAATGGTAAATGGACAAGGATTCCTTTCTGTCAGATCACTGCAGGTCAGACCTCCGGAAAGGCTGTCCCTGAATCCGCAGTTATTATCGCCTTTTTAATCTTCATCAATCCGGATTTCATCATATTGATCTTCCGGTTGATCTTCCGGCATTTCGATCTCCAACGATTCCAGAGATTCCAAGGGAATAATCTTCCTGATTATCTTTTCTTCATCGTAGTCCGGAGCTTCGGACAATACCGCCTCCCAGACCGGTTTGACTTCAGAAGACTCTATCTCCAGTTCATCCGCTATCTGATTAAGCGCTTTTCCTTTTTTTACTTTCCTGATGATCTGACGAATCCGTTCGATAATAGCGCCGCGTTCCATGCCGCGTTTTAAACCGCGCTCTTCCGCATCCTGTTCGATTGCCCAGAGGTGTTCTTCCTCATTATACTCCCAATAATACATCTCAATCACCTCATCCCGGTGTTTCAACAGGACCTCGGCAAGAATTTCGTCCTGAATACATGCATCAACTACGGCTGCGGCTGCCTCGTAGCGCTTTTTCGGATCCTGCAGACCTTTGAGTGCTTCCCGCATTCTGCGGACAAATTCCGCGTACTGCGCAAGAGATTTGCATTTTTTCATCAGTTCGCAGTTTTTTCCGGCATTGATGTTGAGCATCCGCACGCGAAGTTCGATCTCCGGCTCATCAGCCTTCCGTTCAAACAGATCCGAAAGATGGAAAACCTTTTCCTCTACACGCTCATTTTTTCCATTATAGAAAACAATAAACTGTGGAACCGCGATCTGCACCTCTTTCTCCCGGTAAAGTGCCTTTCTGTCAATCATTGTCCGGAGCAGATCGGAATAATAGTGCAGCATCCGCACCGTAATGTTTGCCGAAGTAGGGCCGGACTGATGCTCGTAGATGCCCATCGTCCTGTCAATCAGGAAGGACAGGTCATTTTTCAGACGGACGAAAAAGCCCCTGTCGCTTTCCAGCGTTGTGTACTTGATCTCATCCGGGTTCTTGTATGATGTTCCTTTGACCGCATTGAACAAATCCAGCAGATCTTCTTTGCGGTTTCCGAAAACAAGTACAAACAGTGTTGATTTATACTCTCTGTTGATGCGTTTTTCCATATCTGTTCATCCTCCTTGCAAAAGTGACACCAGCCAGGACAGGATGAACTTGTTACAGGCAAACGATACAGCCTTTCTTAACAAACAGCCGGTCAGATCTCAAGTTTCCCTCCATCCGACAGCCGGGAGCCAATATGTTCCGCAGGCTCCCGCAACTCGGGGACGGCAGTGCCTGCGTTAAAAAAGTGCACGTTTGAAAGATTGCTTTCGTGCGGTTACGTTAAGGATGGCCGCACTAATAAATGAGTCAACCGGCGTAGGATTTTTTCTTCGAGATTGCAGGGCGGGATGAAGGCGCATAGCGGGCTATGTAACTGAATCCCGCCCTGTGAGATCGGAGAAAAAGACACGCCAGATGGAGCATTTATTTGCGTGGCAATCCTAAGAATATGTTACAAGGCAGATAATGTTGTGTCAAGAAAAAACAGCTCCTGCGGAACCGCCCCCGCAGTCCGGACGTTACTCCTGTTCACGCCCCGGCTTTTAATTGATGAATTCAGGTGAATTCCTCCCGGGATCCGGAAAGCCTCAACTCCGGGCGTAAACCTGCAACAGCGGCAGGAAAAGGCCCGCCTTCTGCAGCGCGACCGCCGCCCGGACAGCCGCCCGCACTTTTATGGATTCCCCGCGGGGCCCGCCGGAGCAAAGCTCCGGATTTTTCGTATAGGCGGGGAAATGCTCCTCCAGCCAGGCGACGCATTCGCCATGACTTTTCCGCAGGGTCTCCCGGGAGGTGCCCTTCGCCGTGTACAGCAGGTACCACACGATATGCTTCACAAACAAGTATTCCAGGAGCGCCGGAGGGATGGGATTCGGCCGATGCATGTCCCGCAGCGCCTGTGTCATCATCGGCAGCGGATTCCTGTCATCCTCCTGCCTGCGCATACCCGTATGGGATTCGGAGGCCGCCCGGAAGGTCCACGCGTACCCGACATAATCTGTCACCCGGATCCGTCCGCAATGACTCATGTATACGACATTAAAATAAAAGTCCTCGCTGATTTTTGTCCGCGTGAAACGAATGTGATTCTTCTCAATGATCTCCCTGCGATACACCCGGCCCCAGGGCGCTGTAATGCGGTACCGGTGCCATGGCAGATGGCTGTCGAGCTTCCAGGTCTCCAGAATCTTTCCTTTTTCATCGACAAGGGAATACCCGCCGATCACCATGTCCGCCCGGCCGGCCTTCAGGCCGTCCTTTACTCCCCCCCGGCTTCCGGCATCCTCGCCGTCCTTCCGTTCTTCCCTGCTCCCGGCATCCCGGCCGTTCTCGTTTTCGCCCCCGGTTTCGTCGTTCTCTCTTTTTTCCAGCTCCTCCACCAGGGCCGCGATATAGTTTTTCCGGATGCGGTCATCCTGGTCCATAAAAAAAATATATTCGCCACGGGCCAGATCCAGTCCCCGGTTTCTTGTATCGCAAATCCCGGCGTTCCGCTGCGTAAAGACCCGCATGTCTACATGGGCGGGGCTTCTGGCCGCCAGCCTGCGCAGAAGCGCAAGAGATCCGTCGGAAGATCCGTCGTCGATTGTGATCAGCTCGATCGCGCCGTAAGTCTGGGAAAACACCTCTCCCACGCAGCGTTTCAAAAATGCCTCCCCGTTATAGACGGGGATGATCACGGATGCTTTTTTCATAAAAAATCTCCCGGGTAAACCTCTCATGACTGTAATTTGAGGACATGAGAATGCGCCTGTTTCCTGTCAGCGGCTGCCGCGGAGCATGCGGATCGCACACGCTGCGTCCGCTGCCTGATTTGCATTTACCGTATCCTTTCAACGGCTGCCGCGGAGCATGCGGATCCCGTAGGCGAGACTGTTGTCCCGCATCAGCGCAAGGGCAAGGAAATAGACAGCCGCACCGACGACAATCTGAAGGAACATGACGGGCAGGGTCGCGCCAATCTTTCCAAGCGGAATGAGAACAGCGCACATAAGGGCCGCGGCGAGGATTTTTTTGTACGCGATGCGCAGAATGCCGATCCGGCCCAGGATTTTCCGCATCGCCAGAAACTGTATGGCGACGACGATCCATTCGGCACTGAGAGTCGTGATGGAAGCTCCCGTTTCGTCCAGACGCGGGATGAGAAAATAGTTGCCCACGATATTGAATACAGCGCTGGTGAGGTAGGAGGCGGCGAGATATCCGGTTTCGTTGCAGCCGATCAGGAACTGCGCGCCGCTCACGTTGCTCAGCGCGATGGCCAGTATGACCGGCGAAAGAATCCAGACAACACGGACACTGTCCGTATATCCGGCACCGAGGTAGAAAGGGATGAAAATCCGCGCGACGATTGCCATGCCGGCGCTGACCGGCGCGAAAAGCAGAAACATGACTTCCAGGGAGCGGCGGACCAGATTTCGAATGTCGTCCTTCATCCCGTTCGCGTGATAGTTCGCGATGCGGGGCATCAGAACCGTCGTCAGCGCCGCCGCGAGCACAACAGGAGCCTTCACGATCATCTCCGCCTTGTCGTAGATCGAGGTTCTGGAGACGTCGGAGGCAAGCAAGCCGAGCATGGTTTTGTCAAAAATCACATACAGGGAAGACGCCGCCTGCGGTAGAAAGAGGGCAATGACCGGCCTGAGATGGCGGCGGATGCGGATTCCGCTGTTTCTTCCGGAAGCTCCGAAGGGGTTCAGGCTGATCCGGCTGCGGCATCCCGCGAGCAGAAGCACTGTGATGAGCGCCTGGCTGGCAGCGGAGAGCGCGACATACAGGTAGAGATGCTCCGGTCCCCGCACGAGGGTCAGGATAAGAGCGGCAGCCCCGATCCTTGCAAAGGCGCTGCAGAGGGTGACCGATTTAACATCCTCCAGCCCGATATACAGCCAGGAAATATCCAGATAATAACTGACCAGAGTGATCATCTGGATCAGGAACACAACTCTGTAGCGGGAGCGGAGCGCGATCAGCAGATAGATCCCGCAGACCCCGGCCCCCAGTATCATGCGCAGAAAAAAAAGCTCCCAGAACACCCGGTTGAGCTGCCGCCTGTTTCCGCGGACATAAGCGATCTCCCTGTTGCCGTATATGGTGATTCCAAGGGATCCCATGACCTCACAGATCTGCACAATCGAGAGCACATATGTGTCAATCCCAAGACACGAGCTGCCCAGCACTCTCGTCAGATAGGGCGTCGTTACCAGCATGATCAGGATATTGAGAATCTGATAACCGCCTGTATAGAGGTAGTTTTTCGCAAGTTTGTTCATCTTTTGTCCGACAAAGCTTCATTTGTCACAGTGCCGTCCTGCAGCGCCTGCTCTGTCTGCGCCTGCTGTGCCTGCTGTTCCTGCTTTTTTTGCAGTTCCTGGATTTCCCTGCGCAGAATCGCAATGGTCTGACTCATGCGCCGCTCGTTCGCGGACGCTCTGGAGATGGCTGCCGTCAGGGAGAAAAGAATGAAAAGAGACAGGACAAAGCCGAGGAAAAAAATCATGTTCATCGGGGAATAAATCCCGAGAATCTTTGAGATCGTCCCGATCAGCCGCGGAAATAATACCAGAATTGCCAGCATAATATCCGCGAACATCCAGGTGAGCACATACTTCAGCTCCAGGACACGTTTGCGGACCATATTGACAACGACCGCCATACCGGCCGCCAGGAAAAGCAGAATTATGATCTGAAGCCGAAAAGTCATATTAAAACCTCGCAGGGGTATCTCTGCCGCCGCTGCCAGCGGCCCCGCTCTATCCTACCGGAGCCGCTCGATCAGGATTGCCAGAGAGACCTTGATCATATAATAAACGGATTTTGCCGCGGAGATCGAGGAGACACCGCTCTCGCGCCCCCGCATGACCACGGGGACCTCGATTACCTTGTATTTTTTGCGAAGGAGCCTGCAGACAGTCTCCGGTTCCGGGTAATCCCTCGGATAGTCCTTGACAAACAGCTCAATCGTCCTTCTGCCGACCATGCGCATTCCGGAGGTCGCGTCCGTGATCCGCATGCCGAACAGGCCGCCGGTCAGGATTTCAAAAAACCGGATTCCCATCCTGCGCAGCCCTGAGGACTGAAAACCCTCTTTCTGAATGAATCTGGATCCGATGACCATGTCCGCCCGCTCGCGCACCAGCGCCTCTTCCATCCGGGCGAGGAAAGCCGCGTCATGCTGTCCGTCCCCGTCCATCTGGACGGCAATGTCATATCCGCCCGACAGGGCATACAGATAACCCGTCTGTACGGCACCACCGATGCCGAGATTGACGGGCAGATCCAAAACCGGTATGTTGTTTGTCCGGCATACTTCCAGGGTATTATCCCGGGAGCAGTCATTGATGACGATCAGGTCATACTCCGGCGCATGCGTCCGGATATCCTCTACCGTCCGGACAATATTGCTGCCCTCATTGAAGGCAGGTATGATGACCAGTTTTTTCATGCGGTGTACGGTTTTCCCCTCAGTGTTTTTCTTTTGCGGACGGATCCTGTCCCGGAGTTCCGGCGTACTTCCGCGCTGTTCTTTCTTCGAGAGTTCTTATTTACAGCCGGCTGGATTTCCGGGCACTCGCGGTTTTCCGGCTGCGCAGATGTTTTCCGGCGGTTCTGTTTTACAGCCGGTTGGATTTCTGGGCGCTCGCGTATTTCCGGTTGAGCAGACGCGCCGCCGGAGCCGGCCAGAATTTGCGGAACATGATATATTCCTCTTCGCTCCGCAGGTTGTCGCCGATGATGGCAGAGGTCTCTGAATCTTCGTGGATGCGATGTCCCATCAGGGGCTCCGGACAGTACAGAAAATCACCTTTTCTCTTTGAAATCATCTCCCATGCCTCCCAGTCCTCACAGGCGCGGAATCCGTGCCGGAAGACGGCATAGGGAAGATTTTCTTTCGCGAAAGTCACCGACGGGCAGCAGATCGGGCTCCCGAAGGACAGAATCCTGCGGCGGATCCAACGCGACCGCTGCGCGAACGGAAGCCGGATCGGAAGGAGCATCATCCGCTTGACATTCAGCAGCCTGTTTTCGAGCACCGGCATGTCGTTGCGGATTTCATAATAATCGCAGAAGAAAATAAGCGGCTTCCGGGAGCGCTCGAGCATCTGCACCGCGCGCTGCGCATACTCCGGCTCATAGAGATCATCCTGATGCGTAATGGTCACATATCTGGTCGCCGCGTGCGTATACGCGAAGTTCCAGTCCTGTGTGATCCCGCCCCCGCCGGTATTCACCAATAGTGGAACCCCGTATTTCTCCGCGATGGAACGGATATGGTCGTTCGGCGTCGAAGTGATCATGATCACATCCGACTTTACGGTCTGTTCCCGAAGCGAAAACAGACAGGCTTCCAGCCAGGGACTCTCTTTATAGGCGCAGACCGCGAATGTATGGATGCCTTCCGCGGAACGGCCTCCTTCTTCGGAAGGAGTTTCCAGAATCTCTTCTTCGATCTCCTCTTCGGGACGAAGCGCCGCCGGGTTTATTTCTTTTTTGCATTCAGCAGCTGAACCGGTCTTTTTCATTTTTTCTTCCTGTTGTTCTCAAGAGACAGGGAAGAGGTTTATCTCGTTTATCTCTCTGAAAACCCTCTGAAATTGTCTGTGGAAAATTGTCTCTGGAAGAGAAATGTATCGGACAGTCCTCCCCATTTTTTATCCTTTTCACTAAGAATCAGAGGGGTTCCGTCCTGCAGGGTATAGCCGCTGCAGTCGGCGCTTCCGCGGTAGATCCCTCTGACCCCGGGCCATTCGATCCCGATCTGCGGGTCGTTCCACGCGAGGCCTCCCTCGTCGCCCGGACGATAAAAATCCGTCACCTTATACACAAACTCCGCAGTCTCGCTCAGCACCAGAAACCCGTGGGCGAAGCCTTTGTCGATATAGAACTGCTTTTTATTTTTCTCTGACAATATGACCCCGTGCCATTTGCCGAAAGTGGCGCTTCCCTTCCGCAGATCGACCGCCACATCATATACTTCCCCGCGGAGCACCCGGACGAGTTTCCCCTGCGGAAACTGTTTCTGAAAATGCAGGCCCCGCAGCACGCCGCGGACGGACATGCTCTGATTGTCCTGCACAAAAACCATGTCGAGCCCCGCCTCCTGCATATCGCGGAGGTTATAGGTCTCCATAAAATAGCCGCGCTCATCCCCGTGAATCGTCGGCTCGATCACCAGAAGGCCGTCAATGCCTGTCTCCGACACTTTGATCTGTCCCAATTTTTTGCCCTTCTCTATTATCCTGCTGCATTTTGGACGACCGGGTGCCCCCGGCTCTCCGCGGGACCCCTGTCGTGTTCTATCTGATCTGTCCGATTGCCTGCAGATATCTGCGGAGCGCGTCCTTCCAGTCCGGGAGCGGGGTAAAACCGCCGGCGGCCAGTTTGGACTTGTCGAGGCGGCTGTTAAACGGTCTCGCCGCTTTGGACAGGCCGTATTCCTGTGTCGTGACGGGAATGACTTTTGTCGGATATCCCGCCTGCCGGAATATCTCGCACGCGAAGTCATGCCAGGAGATGAAGCCGCCCTCGTTGGTGGCATGATAGAAACCGTATTTCTCCGTCCGGATCATGTCCACGAGGAGCCGCGCCAGATCCGCCGTGTAAGTCGGCGTGCCGATCTGGTCACTGACCACGCGGACCGTGTCGTGCGTCTTTCCGATCTTCAGCATGGTCTTAATGAAATTATTTCCGTTGACGCCGAAGACCCACGCGATGCGGACGATGAAAAACCGGTCCAGCGCATCTGTAACGGCCCGCTCGCCGTCAAGTTTGCTCTGCCCGTAGACATTCAGTGGCCTGTAGTCCCGGCAGTCCGGCTTCCAGGGTTCCCCTCCCCGACCGTCAAACACATAGTCCGTGCTGAGATAGAGCATTTTCGCGCCGGTCCGCCGGCAGGCGTCCGCGATGTTCCGCGTACCTCCGGCATTGATCGCAAAGACCCTGCCGCGGTTTTCCTCCTCCTCCGCGGCGTCCACGGCTGTCCAGGCCGCGCAGTGGACGACCGCGTCGGGGCGCTCCCTCTCCAACGCTTCAAGCACCGCTTCCCGGTCTGTAATATCCAGCGCGAAATACGGCATGGAAAGAACCGGCGTACCGTCCTGAACCCCTGCGTAAACAGGCGACAGGTCCGTACCGACGCCGGTGTCCCCTCTTCGGAACAGTTCATTCATGACATCGTGTCCCAGCTGGCCGCCGACACCCGTCACCAATACTTTCACATCGATTTCCTCTACTGTTCTGTCCTCAGGGTCTGTCACGCAATACTCATTCCAGCCTGCCCGGCTGTCTGTTTTCCGATCGCCGCGTTACGACAGAATCCCTCGTCCCACTCACCTGTTCCCGTACATCTGCTCGTAATAGTTCTGGTATTCACCGTCGATGATCGGCTGCCACCAGGCCTGGTTGTCGAGATACCAGCGGATTGTTTTTTTGATGCCGTCCCTGAACATGGTCTCCGGAAGCCAGCCGAGTTCCCTGTGAATCTTGGTCGGGTCTATGGCATAGCGGAGATCGTGTCCCTTGCGGTCGGTCACGTACGTGATAAGACTCTCCGGCTTGCCGAGTTCGGCGCAGATCAGCTTCACAATATCGATGTTTTTCATCTCGTTGTGCCCGCCGATGTTGTAGACCTCCCCGACGCGCCCGCTGCGCATTACGAGGTCGATGGCTTTGCAGTGGTCCTCCACATAGAGCCAGTCGCGCACGTTGAGTCCCTCTCCATAGACCGGGAGAGGCTTGTCGTGAAGCGCGTTGATCACCATGAGGGGGATCAGTTTCTCCGGAAAATGATAAGGCCCGTAATTGTTGGAGCAGCGGCTGATGGAGACCGGCAGCCCGTAAGTCCGGTGATAAGCCAGGACCAGCAGGTCCGCCGCGGCCTTGGAGCTGCTGTACGGACTGCTCGTGTGAATCGGCGTTTCCTCTGTAAAAAACAGATCCGGGCGGTCGATCGGCAGATCGCCGTACACCTCGTCCGTGGACACCTGATGATAACGGGTAATCCCGTACTTCCGACAGGCATCCATCAGCACACAGGTCCCGATGATATTGGTCTGCAGGAAAATCTCCGGGTTTTCGATCGAGCGGTCCACATGGGATTCCGCCGCGAAATTGACGACAATCTCCGGTTTTTCCTCTTCGAATAACTTGTTGATTCCCTCCCTGTCGCAGATATCCATGCGGACAAACCGGAATCCGGGCTTGTCCAGGACCTCCGCGAGCGTGGAAAGATTTCCCGCGTAAGTGAGCTTATCGATGCAGACGATCCTGTCTTCGGGATGCTCTTTCCGCTCATAAAAAATAAAATTGCTTCCGATAAAGCCGGCGCCGCCGGTCACGAAAATCGTCAT
>JAUNJS010000482.1 GCA_030533125.1 Eubacteriales bacterium
AGTTTGAAAATGGAATGGGAAGTCGGAATTATTGAGTGGATCCAGAGTAATTTCAGTGTCTTCAGTAAAGTCTTCGGCGGTGTTTTTTCGTTTGTCGGCGGGGAAACCGGACTTGCGATCCTGCTGTTAGTCGTCCTTTTCTGCTGGAAGAAAGAAGCAGGGCTGAAGCTGGCGCTCATCATGATATCGCTGCTTGCATGGTTTGCCATGATCAAGTCCGTTGTTATGCGGCCGCGGCCGTATGTAGAATATCCCGACAGGGTGGAAGCGCTGGCGCTGGTGAATTCGGAAGCATCGGCGACGGATGTCGCTGCGCAGGGGTATTCTTTCCCGAGCATGCACAGCGGGGCGGTTGCGGCATCCTATTTTTCATTGGCGCGCGAAGTAAAGAAGAAATGGTTCCGGATATTTGCGGTTGTATTAACACTGCTGGTGGGATTCTGCCGTGTTGTGACCGGAAATCATTATCCTACGGATGTTCTGGCAGGTTGGGCGCTGGGTTTTGCGGTGCTCTGGATTTTTGATCTGCTCGACCGGTATGTGCGGAAGGAATGGTTCCGCCATCTTATACTGCTGGCAGTGACGCTGCCCGGACTGTTCTTTGTCCGGACGGAGGATTATTTCACTTCTCTGGGGTTGCTGATCGGAGCGATCGCGGCGATCCCGTTTGAACAAAAATATGTGAATTATCAGGATACCCGGAATATCCCGGCTATGATCCTGCGCATGATCGGCGCTTTCGCGATCTATTATGGACTGAACACGCTGCTTAAAATGCCGTTCAGCGGGGAATTCCTCGACAGTGCCGTCTTGAGCGCTCTGCTGGTCAGAACTGCCAGATATGCTGTCAACCTGTTTGTGATCATGGGCGTATATCCGAAGGTGTTTCCTCTGTTTGAGAAGATCGGGAAAAAGAGCTGAGGTTCGCGCTGAGACAGAACTCACGGAGATCTCTTCGAACGGGAAGATCCTCACATCCCGGGCGGTCTGTTATTACGGAGCGGGCCTGACTGGGGAAGGGACATCAGTGCGCGATCGTTGACCGCGCCCGTTTTGAGGCGAAGACACAGGCGAAATTGTGATGGTTTTTTACGGGAGCAGCGATGCGGCGAAGTCCCGCGCATGCGCTTCCTTTTTCGCGTCCATGAACGGCTCTTTTACGGGAGCAGCGATGCGGCGAAGTCCCGTGCATGTGCTTCCTTTTCCGCGTCCATAAACGGCTCTTTCAGGTTCCGCTGGCGCTCGGCCAGCATGCCGACCCAGGAGAGACCGCAGTGCCTGCAGTAGCGCCGCATCATTTCCGCAAAGAGATCCGCGCCTTTTTCGACGGGATATCCGCAGGTCGTCAGCAGGGCGAGGCGCTTGCCGCGAAGCAGGGCGGGCCCGTGGGGGGCGTCGCCATAGTACTTGCAGGAGGCGTAGACGGAACGGTCGATTACGGCCTTGACCGGTGCCGGGGCGGACCAGATATAGACCGGCGCCGCATAGACGATGAGATCGGCCGCGGCCATGGCCGCCAGGAGCGGCTGCATGTCGTCCTGTACTACGCAGTACATCCGGGAAGGATCCTTCTGGCAGCCGAGGCAGGCTCTGCAGCCCTCAATCCTTTTCTCGTAAACATCATAGTAAATGATTTCCGCGCCGCCCTTTTGCAGCTCGTCCATGAACGGCTTCAGGAGGGCGGCTGTGTTGCCTTTTTTCCGGGGGCTTCCGAAGAGAATCAATGTTTTCATCCTATCCGCGGGATCCTTTCATTACTATATATAGTGATTATATACAGTGCGGGACACAAAAACAACTTACGCGGCATTCTTTGCGGTCTTCAGGCTGAGTTCAGGCTGTGTGGACTGTACAGGGCTGTATCGGCGGTTCGTTTTGACCGTTGACGGGGATTGGAATAGAGAGTATCGTAAAACTGTGGCTGAATACTACGATATACGGTAGAACCGGTAAAATGGTGACATGTCAGGAAAGGAGAAAAGAAATGGAGTATCGCAGATTTAATGACACCTATGTGATCCGCATGGACCGGGGAGAGGAAATTGTCAAAACACTGACAGACTTCTGTAAAATTGAGAATATAACCCTGGGATCGGTGGACGCGCTCGGCGCCGCGGACCATGCGGTCATCGGCCTGTACGATGTCTCGACGCGGGAATTTCACAAAAAGACTTACGACGAGCCTTTGGAAATCTCTTCTCTGCACGGAAACATCTCCACCAAAGACGGCGAAATCTACCTTCACCTGCACATCAATCTCGCCCGGGAGGACTTATCCGTGATCGGTGGACACCTGGCGGAATGCCGGCTGTCCGCAACCTGTGAGATGTTTGTCCGCAGGATTGACGGAACCGTGGAGCGCAGGCACGACGATGCCGTCACAGGGCTGAATCTGTACCATTTCATCTGACCGCTGACATAACGTCATCTGACATAACGGAGCATCCGTGCGGCGTGCCGGACCTTCTGTCCGGCTATATCGAAGCATTCGTCTGACATGCCGGAGCCTCCGTGTGGCGTGCCGGAACTTCTGTCTGACTATG
>JAUNJS010000483.1 GCA_030533125.1 Eubacteriales bacterium
CGGAAAATCCATGATCGTGCAGATCCGGTTTGTCTTCTTGTACGGATCCGCCAGAAAATCATAGATCACCGCGTGCTGCTTTGCGGAGATCGCCTGCCTGACTCCCGGATCCCCGATATACGTTTCCACTTCCTCTTCGGTGAAGCTCCAGTTGCCGTCGATCTTATTCCCCTTCAGTATGCCCTGCTTCAGATGGTTTCTCAGCGTTCTGGTGGTCAGTCCCGTGATCATCGCGACCTGATTCAAATTGTAAGTCATCGCTCATTCACCTTTCGTCGGTATTCGTTCGGGCCTCTGTCTGTTTTAATTATATACGGACCGGTTCGGCATTTCAATTTGAAATCGGGGGCTGATCGTGTCAAGTATTTCTGGGGAATCAGATAGCGGCTCTGAGGGAGCCGAAGGCCTTGCGAATGACGAAGGATGCATCAACCTTACCGAAAGGCACATGCTGCTTTTCAAAGGCAGCAGGCCAGTCGGTACTGAGAATCAAGTCTATCTGCCGGTTCATGTAGCTGTTGTATTTATTCCAACCTTCGCGGCGAAGCAGGGCTTCGCTGTCCTGCTCCTCACGGGTTAAGGAAACACGTATATCCCTGGCTGTGACCCTCCCGCCGTTCTTGCGGAAAACAACCAACATCGCCATCTTTTCAAGGCCGCGCTCGGACCAGGCCATGGGTGTGCGGCTCAGACGCTCGGAGAGGATATGGCTGATCAGCGATTCCGTACAACTGCCGCAGATTTCCGGGCTGCAGCGAAGCTGGGCAGCCTGTCGGTTGTTCCACAGATAGAGAATAACCTTCTTGCAGTTCTCCCTGTCCTTTTCAGTTTGCAGGGTATAGATGGTTTCAAGCAGTTTTTTGTAGGTTTTCCAGTTTCCGTCCCTCAGCGCGACCCGGATTGCGCCCATGCGCTGTGCCGCGTCGTTGTAATGTCCCAGCTTCTTCAGATACTTCTCCAGATGAAACCCGTCCAGCACATGCTCCGCGTTCGGAAACCGTTCGCCCAGCGCCACGATCCTGCCCGCTCCGTCGCCGTGAATGTATATCCGCTTCACCTTGTCAAGGTCGTAGCGCTCATACACACACGCCTCCACCTGGTCGTTAAACGCTTCCGTCTCCATCCCATATCCGGCAATGTGCAAGGGATTGACCAGCCAGTGGCGCTTCGGATTGCTCGTGTCAATGCCTTCCGAGATCGTCACCAGCGGCACGATTGCATTCCTGCCGTCCTTGAGATGCACGTGATCCTCATCCGCGAACAGATGCAGTTCCTCCGGCGTTTCTTTCACCCGCTCCACGTCCTGGACAACCTCTCGAAGCGCGTTGACTTTATTGCTCACCGTCTGCCGGCTTACATCTGCTTCGCCCAGCTTGGCGCTCTTCCCGTAGGACATCTCCGCCGCCAGGTTCACCAGCTTCGCACAAAGCGCCTTGCTCACCCGCTCATACGGCTCCACACCTATCAGATGATCCAGCAGATACACATACTCGCCCTCTGCCGTCTCGTAATACGTTCGCCGGTACGTGATCTCTCCCAGCGACGTTTCCAGGTTTCGCTTCACGTTTCGTTCTTTGATTCTCAGTCCACTCGCCTTGCGCTCTGCCTTTGCTTCCGCGATGGCGGTGTCTGTTGCCTCCAATATCACTTGCAGCAATTCGCAGGTGCTTTCCTTTATGATCTGGAACAGTACCTCGGCCGTCTCGCCGATATTTCCCAGCCCGTCCTCCTGGATTTTCTCCAGAATTTCTCCTTGCATTTTCACCAGCTGCTGCGCTATAATGTTTTCCATAGAGAATCTGCCGCCTTTCGTCTGTTTGCTGCAACTACAGTCTACCGCGGCTTGATTCTCTATTTTGTTACGTTAATGTATTCTTAACTTTCGCCGCCCCCTAGGGGGCGCCCCTCCTGCCGCTCTGCGTCCCTTCCTCGCTCCTTTTTCCCCAGATCTATTTTACACCGTCATGCAAAACCGGGCGCTGCGCTTGACAGAGGCAGGGGCGGCGATTATAATTGATTTAACCAGTTGCAAACACGGATTTTAAGGAGGTAATGAACGTGAAGAAATGGTATTCTCTGCTTCTCTGCGTCGTGATCTTCGCCGTGAGCGTGTGCGGTCCGGCATTCGCCGAAGACGTCACTATCACGAAGTCCGCCCAAGGCTTCGGAGGCGAAGTATCCGTCAGCATCACATTCTCAGGCGACGATATCGCCGCGGTTGAGATCGTCGGCGATCAGGAGACGGCCAATGTCGGCCAGGCCGCGATACCGACGCTGACCCAGCAGGTATTGGATGCGGGCTCCGCGGAAATCGACGGGGTCTCCGGTGCGAGCATCACGTCCCAGGCCGTCAGGGATGCCGTGACGGCTGTCATCAGCGAAAAGAACGGAGTAACCGCCGACGCAATCGCCTATACGCCCGGCACGTATGAGGGTGAAGCCTACGGCAATACCTCCACGATCAGCGTTGCCGTAACGCTGGGCGCGGACAGGATCGAGAATATCGAGATCACGAATCAGAACGAGACGCCCGTAC
>JAUNJS010000484.1 GCA_030533125.1 Eubacteriales bacterium
GGAGATTCACAATCCGGGAGATTCGGAATCGGGGATCCCATCAGAGATTTCTCAGAATTTCATTAATGTTTTATCAGAATTGATTATAACGAGATTGATTTTTACAAGGAGGTCATCCAATGGCTAAACTTACAACTGCTGAATTCATCGAAGCGATCAAAGAGCTGTCCGTTATGGAACTGAACGAGCTGGTCAAGGCCTGCGAGGAGGCGTTTGGTGTCTCCGCGGCAGCGGGTGTTGTTGTTGCTGCCGGCCCTGCGGCTGCTGTTGAGGAAGAGAAGACTGAGTTCGACGTCGAGCTGACCGATTTCGGCGCACAGAAGATCAAGGTTATCAAGGTTGTCCGCGAGATCACCGGCCTGGGCCTGAAGGAAGCGAAGGAACTCGTCGAGAGCGCTCCCAAGAACATCAAGGAAGGCATCTCCAAGGAAGAGGCCGAGGCGATCAAGGCCAAGATCGAGGAGCAGGGCGCGAAGGTTACCCTCAAGTAATCTCTTTCTTTCCTGCGACATTCTTTGCCGGGACAGAGCAGATTCCCGGTTCCTCCCCGCGCGGGAGGAAGGAACCTGCATCCCTGTAAAGACAGAGCGAGAAAAAGCGGCGGCCGGCCAGAGTGCCGGCCGCTGTTTTGTACTTTATCGCAGGGCTCCGGCAGACGGAATTCCGCGGCAGGGAATTCTCTGCCGGACTCTCTGCCGGACGGGAATCCGCGGAAGGGAAGAGGACGGCAGGGTCTCCTCTGCCTCTGTTTTATACCGGCCGGACGGAAAAACCGCGATGAAAGCATTTTAAAACCACAATTGGCGAGTAAAAGTGATCGCACTTCTTATTTTTTAAAAATATTTCTTGACTTGACGTGAATGCGGTAGTAGAATGTTATTCGCATCTTTTTTGCGTGCGCTTCTGAAACCTTTTGCGAACCGTTTTTTTACCTTTTGCGAACCGCCCGGGACGGGCGGGGCTGTGTCAGCGGCAAAAAAGGAAGGCGCGCAGGCCTGACGACAACGCGTATACATACGGGGTGAATTAGATGGAAAAATACAGGATACATCCTACAGGCAGCGGCAAAAGCATCCGGATGAGCTATCAGCGTCAGAAGGAAGTTCTGCCGATGCCGAATCTGATCGAAGTTCAGAAGAACTCCTATCAGTGGTTTCGCGAGAAGGGCCTCCAGGAGGTTCTGGACGACATTTCTCCGATTGAGGACTACAGCGGGCATCTGAGCCTCATCTTCTCCGGATATAAATTCAAGGAGGAAGATGCAAAATATTCCATCGAAAAATGCAAGGAGGGGGACCGGACATATGCCGCCCCCTTAAAAGTGACGGTTCAGCTCATTGACAAGGATAACAATAACCGCGAGATCAAGGCGCAGGAAATCTTTATGGGGGATCTTCCCCTGATGACGGAGAACGGGACGTTCGTGATCAACGGTGCCGAGCGCGTTATCGTCAGCCAGCTCGTCAGATCTCCCGGTATCTACTACGGAATCGACAAGGACAAATTCGGCAAGCAGCTGTTTTCCTGTACTGTGATTCCCAACCGTGGTGCGTGGCTCGAATACGAAACGGACGCGAATGACGTTTTTTATGTGCGCGTGGACAGGACCAGGAAGGTTCCGATCACTGTGCTGATCCGCGCCCTCGGAATCGGCACGGACGAGGAGATCTTTGAGATGTTCGGCGATGAGCCCAAGCTCCGCGCGAGCCTGGCGAAGGATCCTTCTCATGATTACGAGTCCGGTCTGCTTGAACTGTATAAAAAGATCCGCCCCGGAGAGCCGCTGTCCGTAGAAAGTGCCGACAACCTGATCAATTCCATGTTTTTTGACGCGCGCCGGTATGATCTGGCGAAGGTGGGCAGATATAAATTCAACAAAAAACTCGCGATGCGCAGCCGGATCACCGGCCGTGTCCTCGCGGAAGACGTCGTGGATGAGGCAAACGGGGATGTTCTCGGCAGTGCGGGAGACACCGTCACCCGCGAGATGGCGGACGAGATCCAGAATTCCGCCGTGCCCTTTGTCTGGATCCAGACGGAGACGCGTCCCGTGAAGGTTCTGTCCAACCTGATGGTGGATCTGACCCATTATGTGGACTGCGATCCCGAGGAATTCGAGATCACGGAGAAAGTCTATTATCCCGCGCTCCGGGAGATTCTGAAGCGCTTCCAGGAGTCCGACGCCCCGGAGGCTCTCGGCACCATGCTTAAGAACAGCGTTCACGAACTGGTTCCGAAGCATGTGACCAAGGAGGATATCCTCGCGTCGATCAACTACAACATGCACGTGGAGTACGGAATCGGAACCGATGACGACATCGACCATCTGGGAAACCGCCGGATCCGCAGCGTAGGCGAGCTTCTGCAGAACCAGTACCGCATCGGCCTGTCCAGGCTGGAGCGCGTGGTCCGCGAGCGCATGACCACCCACGATTCCTCGGAGGAAATCACACCGCAGTCCCTGATCAACATCAAACCGGTGCAGGCGGCGGTGAAGGAGTTCTTCGGTTCTTCCCAGCTGTCCCAGTTCATGGA
>JAUNJS010000485.1 GCA_030533125.1 Eubacteriales bacterium
GGTAATCCGCCGCGGCGAACAGGTTGGCCGCCATGATCGAGGCGATCATGATCATACAGCTTCCCGGGGCGTCGCCGCCGAGCCCGCCGACCATCGTGCAGGCCAGGGAGGCGTTTTTCATGCCGTAGTCCAGGGAGTTGGCTGTGCGCAGGAGGTTGCCGTTGTCCATGATGAGCTCATTGAACAGGGCGACCAGGTGGGAATCACACGGTCTCAGCCAGCGCTCCGCGACGGCGGCCAGATCCCCGATCTCTGTGACGGCGCTCTCCGCCGCCAGCAGGCCCATGCCCGGGCGGCCGGCTTTCTCCAGCGCTCTGTGCAGGTATTCCATCTCCCGCCGCACCGCGAAGATCTCGGACGGCTCCCCATTTTTGACAGGATATCCGTCCACGTCGATCAGGGAGCCGCAGGTCATCAGGTCGATGACCGGCTCCTTCGCGACGCTCTCGACGATCGGATAGTAGAGCCTTTCCGGCGTCGGGCAGCCGGGATTGCCCGCCCAGACCGCCGGCGGGCGCCCGTCCTCGATGCCGCGCGCGACCAGGGTATAGGCGTCCTTTCCCTCTCCCATGGTCAGCTCCGTCTTCATATTCCGAAGCCCCTCGTCGATCTCCTCCGGGGAAAGCGCCATGATCCTGCCGGTGCTCATGTTGTAGATTCCGGTCCGGATCAGGAGCTCCCGCGCGGCTTTAAACATGTCCGCAAGCAGGGCGTCGTCCTCCGGGATCAGGACTTCCCTGTCCCAGTCAAAATCGTACTCCTCGACCAGGTCCATGACGTTTTCGATGATATAATCCATGTCCCAGTCGTTTTTATCTACTTTTTTTCCTGTTTTCCCGCGCTCAAACAGGGCAAGAAACTGTCCGGCATCCATACTTGTGGTTATGACCTCCTGTTTACAAACATGTATGAATAAACCCGCATTGCTCCGCGCTTCGGCGCTCCCGCAATGCTCCACACATTCGCATTCCCGATCTTTTTTTGCGCATTCTGCGCAAAAAATCTCTCCCTGCGCATGTTCGACCCCTGGGGCGATGCACTCGCAAATGTCCGCAAATGCCCGTGCGGGCACGGCATTTGCGGCCGCCTGCCCGCTGTTTTATATATTCTTAATTCCCCGCCTTCCAGGACGTGGTTACGCCCTCCACGAAGAATTTCTGTAAAATAATGTCATCATCCGACATCACTTCGCCGTCGGGGACAAGGACGTTGCCTGCATTGTCCTTGAGCTCTCCTCCATAAATCTTTATTTCACCGGACTCGATCTTCTCTCTCAGCGCCCCGACTTCACTGACGACGTCTTCCGGCACGAAGGCCGCGAAATCGGAGAGGCTGGAGCACTCGCCGCCCCAGTAGTAGAAATCATCGGTGGTCGCCGTGCCCTCTGCCGCGTTGATCATGATGTTCTTGAAGATCGGGGCAAAATTCCACATGTGGGACACGAGGACGGCTTCCGGCGCCAGTCCGGACATGTCGTTGTGGTAGCCGACGACAAAGGCGCCGTTCTTCCCGCAGGTCTCCGGGATGGCGGGGGAAGAAGCTTCCATGCCCATGTATTTGATCCCCGCGTCGATCAGCGACTGCGCGCACTGGGTCTCTTTGTCGATGTCGTACCAGCTGTCCGCGGAGGCGACGCGCACGGTGGCCTCAGGGTTCGCGTACCTGGCGCCGAGGGTATAGGCGTTGATCGCGGTGCGGACGGATTCCTCGTTGTAGGAGGCGGAGAAGCCGAGCTCGGGATTCTCTTCCGCGGAAAGCAGCTCGCAGGCATATCCGGCGAGGAACATGCCCTCATAACTGCGGACTTCATAACCGATAAGGCCGTCGACCTTGTTGCCCCACTGCGCGAACAGGACTTCCGGGTGCGCGGCGGCGATTTCCTGCAGATAGGACGCATAGCCTGTGGACGTGCCGATGATCAGCGTGCATCCTTCGTTGATCAGTTCTTCCGCCGCAGTCTGCGTGGACGCCCGGTCATCGTCATAGATCTCTTCGAGCACGATCAGGTTCTCTTTCGGGATCCCCAGCTCGTCCATGGCCGCGAGGATGCCCTCGTGCGTCGCCTGGCACCAGCCGCCGTCGTTCACGACATAGGACTCGATCTCACCGATCTTCAGGCCGGAGAAATCCGTGCCCTCCGCGGGCGCCTGGTCTTTTTTATCTTCCGGAATCAGATTGACCGCGGCGGCTGTCTCCGCCGCAGCGACTTCCGCGGCAGCAGTTTCCGCGGCAGCGGTGGATGCCGACGCGGCTTCCGCGGTGCCGGAAACTTCCGCAGCCTCGGGCGTCTCTGCGGCTTCCGCCGCCCCCGCGGGCTCTGTCGCCTCCGCGGCCGGAGCCGCCTCCGCCGCGGACTGCTGCTGTGCCGAATCCGCCTGGCTCTCGCTCTGGCAGCCCGCCAGGACGGCGACGGCAAGGGCCGCCGTCAGACAAATGGATAAAATCTTCTTTTTCATAACTTCCTCCTTTCAAATTAATTGTGAACAATAACACACTGACTTAATCTTTAGTTCCCTATCATAATTTATAAGCA
>JAUNJS010000486.1 GCA_030533125.1 Eubacteriales bacterium
ATATACTGCTTTCAGATGAATATTGATTTGATTTCAGTCGTATGATTGGCTATAAAAGCGACAGAAGAGGTTGCTTCCTGAAAAAGGAAAGGAGAGCATCCGGTAAAAGGAAGCCGCCGGTTCGAATGAAGGACAGGCTGAGAGACATAGGCACAGGACAGAGGATTGACGATGGAAGAACAGGTCTATACCCTAAAGCATTTTGATACGCCCCTGCTGGATTTTTGCATCGCGGAAAATACCAGCAGGCCTTCTTTGCGGATCGTATGGCACAATGACAGGGATCTGCCCCTGCTGCCCCTGGATCTGGGCAGGGAGCCGGAAGGATTTGCCGCGGAAAGCGGCCTGTCCTCCTGGCTTATCGTGAAAACGCCCGCCTGCACGTAAGTGCAGGCGGGCGTTTTCATGGCGTTCAATGCAGGACGCGCGGAACAGACCCTGAAGCAGAGAATTAGAGCAGAGAGCCGTCCCCGGTGTTTTCGCGAAGCAGCTGATATCCTATGCCGATATGCGTTTCGATCTGGTCAAAACCGGGACTGGCTGCTCTGCATTTTTTGCGCAGAGACGTCATATAAACGCGCAGAGAGACAATGTCTGTTTCTACGCCGCCGCCCCAGATGTGATCGATGATGTAGGAATGGGTCAGGACCTTCCCGGCGTTCTGCGCCAGCAGGGTCAGGAGTTTATATTCAATGGCTGTCAGGTGGATTTCCTTCCCGTTCACTTCAACGCGGTGGGAGGCAAAATCAATCGAAAGACTGCCGTTTGTAAAAACGGGGCTTTCCTGGGGCTGGCCGGCAATATACTGCATACGGCGCTGGGCGGCGCGGATGCGGGCGAGGAGCTCTTCGATGGAGAAGGGCTTGGTCAGGTAGTCATCGGCGCCGCTGTCGAGGGCCAGGATCTTGTCGCTGTCTTCGCCCCTTGCGCTGATAATGATGATGACGGCGGAAGACCAGGTGCGGATCGTCCGGATGACCTCGATCCCGTCTATGTCCGGCAGTCCCAGGTCCAGCAGAATCAGGTCAGGCCGGTGGGAAGCACACAAAGTGACCGCTTCTTTGCCTGTGGAAGCAGTGATGTAGGCGTAATGGTTGATCCGCAGCGTGGTCGTAATCAGGTTGGATACCGACCGGTCATCCTCAACCACCAGTATTTTCATCTCAGGTTTCGCGTCGTGGCTTACTTCATGCATCGCGGGACTCCTCGTCAAATTCGCTGAAAACTCTTCCAAATCAATTTTTCGGGCGGACAGTTCTCCGGCAATCGATTTACCGGGCGTCCAACTCTCCCGTTAATCAGTTAACCGGGCGGACAGTTCTACGGTAATCGGTTACCGGCCATCCAACTCTCCCGTTAATCAATTTTCAGGGAAATCAATCGATTTGTCAATCCATCGGCGCTGCCGGGAGTAAGCGTTCATACGGTCAAAGGTATACCTGCCTGCAAAGCGTAGATGAACGGCATTTATTCGGGAGGCGGACGCGTTCAAATGAAGAACGGTCAAAGATATACCTCGGGGTCTTCCGGGACAGAAACTGCGACTTCCGGGAGGCGGAAGCGGAAAACGGCACCGGAGGGAATGTTGTCAGCAACTTCTATACTTCCTCCGTGCGCGCGCAGGATTTGCGCGCACAGATTGAGGCCCAGCCCCAGACTGCGGTAGCTGTCCGCCAGCGGCTTTGTACCCGTGTAGAACAGATCAAAAATATGCGGTTTGTCCTCCTGCGGGATGCCGGGACCGTTATCCGCCACCTCTACGCAGACATATTCCTGCTCGGATACGGCGCGTACAGTGATGACGGAACCGGCAGGCGTGTATTTGACGGCGTTGTTCAGGAGGTTGATGAGCACCTGCATGATCAGGCGGGGATCCATCCTTGCGAAGAGCGCATTTTCGGATGGAACAAAGCGGATGTCGTGATCGGGGTGCTCCGCAATATGGCGCAGGCTTTCCTCGATGACGTCCTCGATGTTTTCTACGGTCATCAGCAGGCCGTTCCCGTTTTCACCCCTCGAGCTCTCCAGCTTTGTCATGGAAAGGATGTTTTCAAACTGGGCGATGAGCCAGCCGGAATCCTCCATGATGTCCGTGTAGATTTTGTCCCGGTCCTCGCGCGGCAGATCCATTTCATGGCTTCGCAGGTTGGAGGCGTTGCCGTAGATCGAGGTCAGCGGTGTGCGCAGGTCATGGGAGATGGAGCGCAGCAGCCCGGCGCGCAGGCGCTCGTTTTCCGCCCGGATCTCCGCTTTTCTCTGTTCCTGTGCCATTCTTGTGTTTTCCAGCGCCATTGTGCACGCGTTGACGATGGAGAGGAGAATCGTGTTTTCAAATTCTGTAAACGGTTTCCCGTTCATATCGATTCCGATTGCTCCGAAAACGTAGTCTCCCGCAAAAAGACAGAGGTACCGGCAGGTACAGTCCGGGAAAGTGGAGGTGAAGGCGCCAGCCTGCTGACGGTTTTCCAGGACCCAGCGGATGGCATCCGCTTCCACGCCGGAAGCCACTGTGAAAGAGGCCGGATCCCCGTT
>JAUNJS010000130.1:0-5356 GCA_030533125.1 Eubacteriales bacterium
CCGGTGCTTTTCTATTTTCATGACTGTCTTTTCTCGGAGCTTTCTTTTTCGAACTCGTCCTATTTTCGCGGTTTACTTTTTTCGCGGTGCCTTTTTTCAGAGTGTTCCTGTTCCGGGACTGATTCTTTTCCGGTTTTTCCTGCTTTTCGGAATCCGCAAAATCAACAGATTCCGGGTCCTGTTCCAGATATTTGCGGATCACGAAGTGCATGCAGGTACCCTCTCCTTCGCGGCTGGTGGCCCAGATATACCCGCCGTGGTCCTCTATGATCTTGCGCACGATCGACAGACCGATCCCGCTCCCGCCCTGTGTGGAATTGCGGGAGGAGTCCGTCCGGAAAAACCGGTCGAAAATGTTGGGGATATCCTTGGCGGCAATGCCCTTGCCGTTATCCTCGATTTCTATACGGACACTGTCGTGCTCGTCCAGGATCCTGATGTCGATCCGCCCCTTCTCCTTGTCCATGTACTTGACGCTGTTCCCCACGATATTGTTGATCACGCGCTTCATCTGCTCGGGATCCGCAATAATGACGGTCTGCGGGGAGACCATGTTTGTGTAATTGAGCTCGATTCCCCGGGATTCCATATCAAAACCGATTTCCTCGACGCAGTCGCCGAAATAATCCCCGACGTTGAGCCTGTGGAAATTGTAGGGAATCCTGTCGCTCTCAAAGCGCGAGTACAGCAGAAGCTCATCGATCAGGCGGTCCATGTCGTTGGCTTTGTTGTAGATCGTACGGATATATTTGGCCTGTTTTTCGGGTGTGTTGGCCACCCCGTCAATGAGTCCCTCCACATAGCCCTTGATCGAGGTGATCGGCGTCTTCAGGTCATGGGAGATATTGCTGATCAGCTCACGGCTCTGTTTTTCCCGCTCGAGCTTTTCATCCGCGGACTCCTTGAGGCGCAGGCGCATGTCCTCATAATTGCGGTACAGGTCTCCGATCTCCCCCTCCTCTCCGGTAGAGAGCGTGTAGGTAAAATTCCCGTCCCGTATGTTGTTCATCGCGATGTTGATGGCGCTGATCGGTGTAAAAATGCTGCTCTCCAGCCATCTGGTGAGCAGAAAGGCGGTAAAGACCAGGATTGTCAGCATGGAGACAAAGAGTCCGCTCAAAAACCTGCCTGAGATCAGTCCCATGATCCTGGTCACAAGAAACAGGCTTCCCTTCGCGCCGTCGGAAAAATAGAAATCCACCTGCCGGACAGTCAGGCTCCGCTTCCCGTTGCGGATGAAGGTTATTCCCCAGCTGTCTTCCGATCCCTCCGGCCCCGGAAGGGTCTGCGCACTGCTGCCCTGCGCTGTTTCCGTTTTTCCCTGTTCTTTTTCCCCTTTTTCCTTCCGCGCCCCGTCCGAACCTGGATCCTGCTCTGTCTCCTGACGATTGCCGGGATCCGTATTCGTGTCTGCGTCCGCGGCACCGGAGCGGGGGGCTTCCTGAAACGCGGGAAGCTGGTCGAAATCCGCCTCCGCCATCTGGGAATTGCTGGAATAATAAAGCCCGTCCTCCCTGCGGACGACCAGGTAAACATTCCTCGCACTGATTTCCGACGCCATCTCGTCCAGATAAGCCACATCCTGCAGGCGGTCGGTGTGATCCGCCGCCTCCCGGTACAGCTTCTCCGTCTCTGCTTCAAAATCGTCGTAGCTCCCCACAATCGATGTATAGCCCTGCAGTTCACCACCCTCGCGGAGCAGATAACTGCCCAGCGCAATAAAGGAAACCGCGAACAACAGCATCGGGACGACAATGACCGTGGAAAACGCGACCAGAATTCTTCTTCGAAATGTCATTCCAATCCTTTCAGCTTATTCTTATCCGTAACGGCGGTCTCTGCCGCCACTATTTCTCATCTCCTCCGGAAAAGCGGTTTTCGCCTCTTAACTATCTGACTTACGGACGCCAGTCTGATCGGCTCCTGTAAAAGCGGTTTTCGCGGGGCTGCCGGCCGCTCCGCCGTTTCATCCGTGGTCTCCGGTCTCAGCCGCGCCGCCAGCCGCTGCCGGTCTGCCCGCCGATTCTCCCGCGGTCTCCGGCGTCTCTGCCGCGCCGCCTGCCGCTGTCGGCTTACTCACCGCTCCGCCCGTGTTCTCCGGCTTACTCGCCGTTTCACCCGCGGTCTCCGGCGCCGGTGAGAACGTTCCCGTCGGGATCTTTGCCCTGCGTCTTGCGCCCGCGCGCAGGATCGCTGCCACGACCGTATAGATCAAGGCAAACAGAAGGAGCAGCAGCAGGGTCCCCGCGGAGATCGCCGCGCCGAGCCGCAGGCCGGGGGTCTGATATCGAAGCTCGATTTCATGGCTTCCTGCCGGAAGCAGGAGGGCGCTGAACATAGTGTCCGCCTGCAGGATTTTCGCGGGAGCACCGTCCACGAGGGCGGTCCACCCCGGTGTGCGGGGAATCTGCAGGCACAGGATGCGGGGTTCCTCCAGATCGATCTTTCCCGTGATCCGCTCTGTGGCGCCGCTGTCTCCCATTTCGTGGATATCCAGATCCGTGAGCACAGCGGAGCGCAGTTCCTCCGCCTGCGCAGGATACGCTGTCATCGGCTGGCACACGACCTCGATCGAATCAAAGGAAAAAGTTCCCGCCGCGATCAGACTGATCTCGAACCGGTCCAATGCCTCCGCCCGGTACCGCATATTGACCTGGTAATCCTCCCGTCCGGTCGTCCACGGATCCATTTCCGTGGTCAGGCCGATCTGCTTGGTCGCGACTGACTGTGTTCCCGCGTACCCTGTGACCGGCAGCATGAATTTGGTGCTGCCTTTTCTTCCCGCCGGCGGCTCATACCGGAGTCCGCGCACATACAGGCTCGTTTCACAGTTCGGGAGTCCCTCAAAGGACACCGTCAGCACGGCCCCCGCCTCTTTGACCTCAAAGGAAAGCCCGTCTGCCTTGATTTTTTTCTGCTCCGCCTCAACCCGCACAGGAATTGTCTGTCCGGAAAACTGTAAGCTGCCGTCCTGCGCCTGTACCCGGACGTAATCCTCCCCGGGATCTTCCTCCAGCAGAATCCCCTGCATCAGGGCCTCCTGGCGCTGCGGGATGTCCAGCGCGTCATATTCTTCGCGGCTGATCCATTTGTCAGAGGTAAACCCGAGCGGAAGCGCGTACCGGTTCTCATATATTTCACAGGAAAAGCGCTCCAGCCCCTCGTTTTCCGGCCAGAGATCCGCGTTACTGTACGAAAGCCCCTCTTTCTTTTCATACCCGAAGGGGAGCCCATCTTCATCATTTCCAAGAAAATACCGTATACCGGCAATTTCATTCAGGAAAGTCCTGTCATCCAGGGTGTCGTACATGTCGATCATCCTGTTGAGCTGTCCGGTCTCATTAAAAAACCGGGCAGTCTCCTTATTTGACAGACTCCAGTAATACTGCGTATTGGAAACACCGTATAAAATCGAAGTGTTGTTCTCCGGATTGTAAGACGTATATCTGTAAAAAGGCGTCCTTCCTTCCCCGGACGCGCCGGTCTTCCCGCCTTCCGTTCCGGAGCTCTCCTCCTTCAGAAGCTTCCCGTCGATCAGCTGTGACGCTGCTGCCGCGTCCTTTGCCGTCTGGGTTTCAATCTGCGCTCTGGATAAATACTCATAGACCTTCGCCGACCTCCTCGGGGAATAGTCGTAATAACCCGCTGAGCTGATCGAAAGAATCACACAGGCAAGCAGTACCGCCTGCGCGCGCACGGAAACCCGGTTCTGTTTCAGCCGTACAGACACGTCCTGCGCGCCAGCGTCCTGCTGCTGACTCCGGCTGCCGGCTGCCGCGATTTCCAGCCAGGCGATCCGGCCGAGCAGCACTGCGGAGAAGCCGAACAGTGCAATAACCACCGCCTGGGAACTCGCTCTCGAAAAGGTATAACTCCAGCCGACACAAACGGCAATACACAGCGCAAATGCCACGAGTACCGCCAGCAGCTTCCTGATGCCCGCCTGCGCCATCTCCGGGACCGCCGTCGCCGTCATATAACCGATGAGCAGCGCATAGGTCCACATCCACCGGTTTACCGGATACGAAAAGCCGTTCAGGACATAACCGGCTACAGGCGTCAGCAGCATTGCGGTCAGCACAATAAACGCTGCTTTCAGGTCAAAATGTTTTCTCCGCTGTATGAAAATAAACAGGACACAAAGAAGCGCGACTGCGCCGAACCCCATATAGGTCCACGACTCCGACAGCGCTGCTGTCCCGTTTGAAAGAAACGAGTCCAGGAAGTTCCTGTAAAAAGAAGCTGTCCAGAAATACGGGATTGTTTTATTATCCGCCGCCCGCGGATCCTGCAGAAAGCGCAGGATGATCGGCAAAAAGAGAAACGCGGAGAGGAGGGTCCCCAGAATGCCATACCAGACAAACGCGATTCCGTCCACAATGACATGTCCGAACCCGCGCAGGCCATGAATCCGCACAGAGCGCCACACCGCGTACAGCACCGTCATCAGGACCATCATATAGAAGAAATAAAAATTGCTCACCGCAGTGACAAAAACCATGAAAATGAACAGCCCGGGCCTTTTTTTCCGGAAAATCCGCTCACAGCCGATGAGCAGCAGCGGAAAAAAAACAAAAGGGTTCAGGAAATAATGATGCCGCATTCCCGACATCGTAAATCCGTTAAAGATATAAATAAACGCGCCCGCCATCACGCCGGGACGGCTCGCCCTGGCCTTCATACAGAAACAGTACGCGCTGAATGTAATGCCCGCGAGCCAGAACCGCGCCAGCAGCGCCAGGTCGTGGTACAGAAGCAGAAACCGCTCCGGCACAAACACAGCGGGAAGGGTGAACGGATCTCCGATTACATAGTACGCCAGTGTCGTATAGATGTCTTCCCCGTATCCCATCCGCAGGCTGAATGTAGGCAGCTTCCAGACACCTGTCTCACGGAACTGGCGAAGCACTTCCTTTCCCCACCGGGAAAAATACAAAAGCCCGTAATAATGCTGATTGACTCCGTCCGTCTTCCACACGAAACGGCGCTTTTTCAGGTAAAGCCACACAAATACAGCCGCCGCCGTCACACAGAACAGCACTGTATATCCCAGATAATAAACGAAATAATCCCTGATGCGCAGCGGCCTGCCGCCGTCCGGCATCCCCTGTTCCGTCTGTTTCTGCTCTGCCTGCATGTTAATCCCCCTGCCTCTTCTCCTGTACAACGGATCGTCTTCTCTTTTCGAATCTCACAAATCGCTTTCCCGGGGAAGACGCCCGGCATTGTGCGGATGGTCCCCGGCGCAATGATCCCTCTGCTCTTTTCGAATCTCACAAATCGCCTTCCCGGGGAGGACGTCCGGCATTGTGCGGATGGTCCCCGGCGCAATGATCCCTCTGCTCTTTTCGAATCT
>JAUNJS010000130.1:5456-7774 GCA_030533125.1 Eubacteriales bacterium
GCATTGTGCGGATGGTCCCCGGCGCAATGATCCCTCTGCTCTTTTCGAATCTCACGAATCGCCTTCCTGTGGAAGACGCCCGGCACTATCCCATTCTTCCTTGACCACATAGACCGGCCGCCCCTTGGTCTCCGTATAGTTCTTCGCGAGGTATTGTCCTATGATCCCGATCCCCAGAAGCTGGATTCCGGACAGCATCAGGATCAGGCACGCGAGCGTCGGGAAGCCGGCAACCGGATCGCCCCACAGGATTGTCTTGGCCAGAATAAATACCAGGTAGATGATCGACAGCGCGAAAATGAAAAAGCCCAATACGGAGGAAATAACCAGCGGTTTGTTGGAAAACGCGATGATCCCGTCAAAAGCATACATCAAAAGCTTCCAGAAATTCCATTTGGAGGTCCCGCTCGCCCGCTCCTCCACCTCATAAGGCATATAATACGTCTCAAACCCCACCCAGGCAAAAATCCCCTTGGAGAAGCGGCATTTTTCCGGAAGCGACAGAATGGCGTCCACCACCGGGCGGCGCAGCAGGCGGAAATCGCTCGCCGCCTGCATGATCTTCACATCCGTCATGCTGTCGATCACCTTGTAGAACATCTTTTTGAACACAGAAATGACCGCGCCTTCCTTGCGCTCTTCCTGATAGGCCGCGACCGCGTCCACCTCCGGATGTTCCTCCAGGATTTTCAACATATCCAGGATATACGAGGGGCGCTGCTGCAGATCCGCGTCGATAATCGAAGTAAACTCCCCTGTGGAGGCCCGCAGTCCCGCGAGCAGAGCGGCTTCCTTTCCGAAATTCCGTGAAAAGCTCACCACACGCACCCGGTATTCGGCCCGCCCGCAAAGCGCGCGGAGTTTTTCCAGCGTCCCGTCGCGGCTCCCGTCGTTGACGAAAATCAACTCTGTGCGGGGCATTAAGTCGCCCAATGCCCGCACCGCTTCCTCATAAAACAGATCGATATTTCCCTCTTCGTTATAGCAGGGTACGATTACAGATAAAAGCATGCCGCAAATCTCCAACCAATGCAGCCTTTAGGGTCAGCGCGTTTTTCTGCCCGCCGCCCCCGGCCGAACCAATGTCAAAACAATCATTCCAGTGCAACCGGAGCGCTCCGGCACTCCGGGCAGCCGCCGGAATCCGGCTTTTCCTCATGGACGCGCGGCTGCGGCCCACACCTGATCAGCACGGTTTTTCCGGGTGCTTTTCGCGCAAAACAGCCTGCGTCAAACGGCATTTTCTCTGCGCACCTGCATCAGATCATCAGGCGGCAGAACCGAATACGCGGGACAGTGCGCCTTCCGCCAGGAACAGAATCCACGAGATGACAGAGATCAACGCACCTGCCGCAAGCCCCGGCGTGTGGTAACGAAGTTCTATTTCATGCGTCCCCGGTTCGAGGAGCAGCCCGGAGAACATCGTGTCCGCCCGGAAAAGTTCCGCCTTTTTCCCGTCCACATACGCCGTAAGGCCGTCCAGACAGGGAATCTGGATGCACAAAATCCGACAGTTCCTTTCATCGCCGGCATCACCGGGTATATTAATCCGTCCGGTAATGCGGCCGGTCGCTCCGCTCCCCGGAAGCTCGTGCAGATCCGGTTCCTCCATCGTACAGGCCCGCAGCGCTTCCGCCTGTTCCGGGTATGCGTCCATCGGCTGCCCGACAATTTTCAAGTCACGGAATGTATATGTTCCTGTGCGCGAAAACGTCAGCTGGAGCTTCTTCAGAGGTTCCACGGAATAGCCGCAGCAGCTCAGGAAATCATCCCTTCCTGTGCCCCAGGGATTATTCGCAAGAGGATATTTCACTTCTTTCGACGAGACAGTTTCTCCGTTCCTTCTTGTCTTCACCTGGATCCTGATCGGGGTGGTGCTGGTATAGTGCTTTTTTGCTGCCTCCTCGGATTCCTGCGCGCCCCCGTACAAGGGTTCATACCGCATGTCCGTGAACAGTACTGACGTCTCACAGCCTGCCGTTTCCTCCCGGTCCGTCGGGATCATTTCTATTTTCGCGTCATCTCCGTCGATTTGAAATATCACACCGCTTTCATCATCGCGCAGAATCCTGGCTCCGCCTTCCGCCCGCAGTTCAAACCGGATTTCCTTTTCCGTGAAATCCGGTTCCGCCTGCTTCAGTTTTCCTTCTGCCGCCAGCGCTCCGGCCTGCTCGTCCTCCAGCACGATTCCCTGCATCAGGGCTTCCTGTCTGCGCGGGATCGTCAGAGATTCCCAGTCCGTCCCGGAGATGTACCGGTCCGATGTAAAGCCCAGCGGCAGCGCGTACTGATTCTCATAAAAGGAAAAGCGGGCTAAA
>JAUNJS010000131.1 GCA_030533125.1 Eubacteriales bacterium
TTAGAAGATAAAGAGGCCGTTTTAGATTTAGAAGAAAAAAAGGCCGATTCAGAAGATAAAGATGATAAAAAAAAGGAAGAACCGCGGCAGGGCGTGGATTTTTACCGGACGGATTTCAGAAGATTCGACGTGATCAATGAGGGATCCCTGTATCATTTCAACGGATTTTCGCATTTTTCCTCCCTTGCTCCGGGAGGGATCTCAAAGCTGATGGAGCATCTGGGAATCGCGGCGGCAGGCAACAGCTACCGCTATTACGATACGACGCCGCTGGTGGACGCGATCACGAGTATGCGGTATGTCATGAATAAGGGACAGGAATTCCCGCTCTCGGACACGGCATATAAATATACTTCGGAGAAGCTGACGGGGTCCATCTGGCTTGCCGAGAACACGCGCGTCCTGCCCCTGGGATTTATGACGGATCCCGAAGTGCTGAACTGGCAGACTGAGGATTCACAGCCTTTTGAAGTGCAGAATGACTTCGTACACAGGGCGGCCGGTCTCACGGAAGATCTTTTTACCATGGTTCCGCCGAAGGCTGTCACAGTAGAGAACATCTCTGTGGAAGATGTCAGTGAGCACGGGGATGTCTTCAACTACAAGGCCTCGGATCCCTATGATCTGACAGCTCCTCCCTCTGTCCACGCGGAGTTCAGATCGGACAGGAATCAGTATCTGTGGCTGTACGTCGACGCGCCCAATGCGTCTCGTCTTGTCTTTGAAAAGAAGGGAGTGATAGAAGACCGGGAACTTTCCGCAGGGCGCAGTATGATCAATGTGGGACATGTTTCGGAAGGGGAAAAAATCGAAGTGCATTTTTCTCTGACAAGACGGGGCGCATTCGAAAAGACCTGGCGGAAAGAGGGATCCGTCCGCCTGTTCGCCGCCGGATGGAACGACGCGGTGTTCGAAAAAGCTTACAACAGCCTGAACACGGATACGCTGCAGCTCCGGCGTTTTGAGGACACCCGGATCGAAGGTACGATCGAGGCTTCGGAGGACGGAATCCTGCTGACTTCTATTCCGTATACTTCCGGCTGGAAGGTCTGTGTTGACGGGACGCCAGTGGAAAAACGAGGCATCGGAGAAAACGGTCTTTTGGGCTTTGAGGTCACGGCCGGTCCGCACGAAGTTGTGCTGGAATACAGCTCTCCCTTCGCAGTTCCGGCCGCCGTAAGTTCCGTGACAGGTGTTGTGCTTTTTCTGTTTCTTCGCAGGTATCTGCAGCGTATGGTCACTCGATCTCCCATCTCCCGTAACCATCCAGAGGAACATCCTCATACTCACGTATTGTTCCATCTGTAAACACCGCTCTCTTCACAGCTGCGTACACTTTTCTGATTCTGCTCCGATCCGGGATGGTTATAAAATCACTATAGACCGTTTCTCCGGGTTTGATATTTTTAACAGTAGTACTTCGATAATAGGTATTGTCTCCGTATATTTTCCTTCCCCACATGTCTTCCGCATAGACGATCACATCAAATTCCCTGGCTGTCTTGTAACTTGAGTAATTAGTGACCTGTATGCGAATGCTCAGGTAGTCCGGATATCCATCAACCTGTTGATATTCTCCCCGGCTGTTCTTTGCGATTCCCACAGGGACTTCACGGGTATCATCTGTTATCGGAGAAAGCGAACTGACCAGATAGTCGCAGTTCACATATCCGGTTTTATAAAGAGTCGGGGCATATACTGTCCAGTAATCCGGATCGCTGTCGTCGAGGATGATCACTTCTTCGCCCGTATACAGCTTTCCGATTTCGTTGGACTTTTTAAAAGCCTTTGCGTTGCGAAGGGCCAGATATCCGGTTTCGACCTTGACACTCATCCGCCTTCCGTCATACTCCCCTTTGTATTCGATATAATCAGCATTCACATATCCGTGTTTATGAAGCTTTGGGGAATACACGTAGCAGTATCCGTTATCGTCCCTGTTTGTCGGACACTCGACTACAGTATCTCCGGTGTACAGTTTGCCGATCTCGTTTTTCTTGTCATATTTTGGGGCTGTCCGCAGAGCCAGGTATCCTTTCTCTACCTTGACAGTGCAGGTAAAAAGGAGATTATAAATCACAGCAGATGCTTTCTGCGGAACTGCGCCGAACGCGGCCGTCATGACAATGACTGTAAGCATTACTCTCGCAGCACCAATGCGGAGTTTCCCATGCCCGGGTTTTGCCCGATTGATAACTTTGTTTTTCATTTACACTCCCTCCTGTTATTCTATATCCGGAGCCGCGGCAGACAGGGCTGTGCGGGAAACAGCCATGTACGCCCCGTTCATCATTGTTTCACAGTCCACTCCGGTTCATCGTCAAAGAATTCCTCCGGAGCCAGCCCCATTCTCTTCATAGATTTAAAGATTTCCACCATGATCTTCATCTGATGCTCAAGCTGTGTTCCGTCCTCTGTGTACAGGGCGGCAACAGGATTATCACTGGAGGTTGAAACAAGCGTTTCATATACAAATGTCGTATCTCCGGAAAGCAGTTTATGCAGAGTATGCGCTACAATTGTCATTTCCTGCCCGGACTGTATCTCCTCTTCTGAAGGAATAACGTATGTGGCAAGATGAATCTTCTTTTCCTCCTCTGTCAGATCAGTGTTTTGGATCGCGCTGTTATCATAAAAAACTCTGTATATAAACTCAATTTCTCCGCTTCCCGTAACCCGACGATAGAAATACTCTTCCTGAAAAGCGTTCAGCGATACATACCTGCCCACAATACCGTTTCTGTTTACCCGGACTGCTATTTTATTCCAGCTGTCTTCTCCCAGCGCCAGGTGGATCTCATCTTTCACCGGATCATAGTACATGATAAAGCATATGCCCAAAAGATCAAAAGAAGATCCGTTTCCATATGCGTTCAGTGCGAGAAGAGGCAGAGTGTCACTTTCGAGGACAGCATATCTGATAGGCGCAGTCACCTGTTCCTCAGAACTGTCCACATCGGAGGCATTTCCTTTTTCCGCCGGGTCGGAAAATGCTGCGATCAAATCATTTATAAAAAATTGTTCTCCATCGCTGAAAAGTGAACTCCATGGAAAACAGGCAAAATCAGTCCTGTCCTCATGAAATATCGCTCCTCTTTGCCCGTCTATAAATTCCTGATAGGCAGTAACTGTTTTTTGATAGGCTATATCTTTTTCGTCAGAAGAAGGTGTTTCATCTGACGCTGCCGCAGAAGAAGTTATTCCTCTTATTCCTGAATGATCCGTTCCCGGAGTGGACAAGTGATTTGCGGAAACGGGTACAATACAAACAGAAAACACAAGAAAAACACAAAGAATACTGACTTTTATTTTTCCCATCGCACAATCCTCCTCATCTCCTTTTAATCGGCTGACCCGTTGCGGATGTCTTTATTTCCTTCTTCGGATCCGGACGATCCGTTTCGGATGTCATTGTTTCCTCCATCGGATCCGGACGATCCGTTTCGGATATCACTGTCTCCACCGCCGGAATTGTCAACAGCATCTGCTTTTCCAGGAGGTGCAGGCTGCTCCCAGTCAACTGTGGTATCAGCGAACTTCGCGGCAATCGGAAGTCCTGCTCCGCAGTGCAGAGGATCTGCATAGTCGGGTTTAATTGTATATTCTTTCACATATTGTTCAATCTGCTCAGGGGTCCGGTCCTTGAGATACAGTTTCAACATCGCCGCGAGCGCGGAAATATGAGGAGCCGCCATGGAAGTGCCGGTATCTTCAGCCAGAATGGCGTTCGGATATATGACAGGGACATAGTTTCCATCATCGTTTTCATCATACCAGCCAATGAATGTCCCCGGCACGACATTGCTCATGACTGCTTCTCCGGGAGCACATACATCCAGCGTTTCCCCGAACTCGGAAAAATCAGTTATGAGGCCATCTCTGCCAATCGCTCCGACTACGATACACTTGTCATTGTACTGCGGCCAGTGTTCCGTACAGATTCCTGACTGCTCCGGGTCTTCAGAATGATAATTACCCGATGCCGCCACAATAATGATTCCTTTTGAGACTGCTTCATCAATATAAAAATCAAGAGCTTTGATGTCAGGCTGTAATATTGTCAGGCTCATATTGATTACGTCAACATCCTGTTCCAGAACAAATTCCATTGCAAGGACATAATTGGAGATCAACTGCCTTTGATATTTTTCCAAAGCCCTCTCTTCGGCAGAGCCTCCGGTAATTCTGTTAAACTCTTCCTCGTTAAAGAATGTTCTGACAGGGAGTATACTGACATCCAGTCCCCTCGTGCAGTCAAGAATGGTTCCTGCCACATGCGTGCCGTGGTATCCGCTGTCAATTCCTTCCACATCCCATCCTTTTTTCCCCCTTGTAGGGCTCCACCCCTCAAGGATGCGGTCTTTGGTTTCATCACAGGGAACGGTTCCTGTGTCCATAACAGCCACAACAACAGGCTCCGTCGGCATGTCCTTCAGCCAGGCTGCAAGGACATCAAAACCCATGTAGGGGACCCCCCAGGAATAATAGCGCTCACCAGTATACGGAGATGTATAAAAATATGGATTATCTACTCCGTCCGGACAAATCGTGCTGTCGCTGATATAGTATTCAATCCCCGTGTCATCATCGATCTCTTTCCGCATGGATTCCGTTCCGGAAATGTCACCCGGATTCAGGTTTGATGCTGCCGAATCATCCGCTGCGGTGCCGGTGGAAGCCGAAGTCTGTCCGGCATCTGTCCCGGTCCTGCTGGGATCCGCTGATTGTTCCGCATTCGAGTCTATCCCATACTTCTCATAGGAATCTTCCTGTATGAAAAGGATGGATTCATTTTCCTGGAGGGCTTTCAGACACGCTTCAGCATCCTCCTCAGTTGCAAACTGAATAACAACCAGATTTGTCTCATTTGCCACAACCTTCGCGGCAGGAAATTTACTGAGATCCAGAGTGTCTCCTTCAAATTTCAGGATAAGTCTGTTTGACTTCCTGTCACCGCTGATCACGAGGGCATCATCGTTCTCGGCGACCATATCCATAAGGACTTCTGAAAACTCTTCAATCGTAGTGGTTTTTTCCAGAACAGTGTCTTTATGTACGATAATCCCGACAGGCTTTAAAATGGGGCGAATGCCCATGCAGGCTATGAGTAAAATGGCAGCGGCAGCCGCGCAGGAAAGAACAATTGTCCGCAGTCTTGCGCTTTTCATGCGCTGCAGCGCCCGGACAGCTTCCGGATGACCCAGGGAAGCCGCTTTTTCATACCATGATTTAGCCTTCTTTCTGTCTTTTCCGACGGCCCATCCGTATTCAAACATCTGGCCCATCGCAAAAGCAGCATCGGGATTATCCCGGTCCGCGGCTTTTTCCATGTTGTAAATTGCCTCTGCGACAACATCTCCGGAGGACAAATCCTCCAGAAGACGGTCTGCTTTGAGGAACATGGCTCTTGGGTTATCTCTGTTCCCGGGATCATTGCACCACGAGAGCGTCTTTTCATCCAACCCGGTGCTGATCCATTTTTTGTGTTTAATATCAAACATTTTTTTCTCCTAACCTGTATAAAGCAGAACCAGGCACATGTGATTTGGTGTTATGTGCATAGAATCATTTACAAAAACATAAGGAAAAGATAAACGGTGCTTCACCTGATGTGATAAACGGCGGAATTATACTCGTGAACGCAATTAACTGCTGCTCCATACATCATTAAAAACGCACTCATGCGTTTAATGTTACATACAGCGGCGATTTATTGCGTTTTCAAGTATATTATCTCGTATCATCCGTCCTTACATCCTCATCCGCAAAACTGGCGGCAATCGGAAGCCCTGCACCATAGTACAGAGGATTGCCCAATGGTTCGCAATGGTCTTTAATGTACTGATCTATCTGCGCAGGTGTGCGATCCGGCATGTATAGTTTGAGCATGGCAGCAAGCGCTGAGATATGAGGGGCAGCCATCGAGGTGCCAGTGAGATCCGCAAGATATGCGTTCGGATATCTTACAATCTCATCAATTTCCCCGTCTCTATCAGTGTCATACTCCTTGGAATAGTATCCGAGCGGGACGTTGCTGCGAATGACTACACCCGGAGCACATACATCGACCGTTTCTCCGTGATTGGAACGTTCATAGACTTTCCTGTCCGATTGGATCGCCCCCACTACGATACAGTCCTCAAAGTAAGCCGGCCACTTTTCTTCCGTCCGGTAGTCATCATTTCCTGCTGATGTTACGAGAACAATTCCCCTGGCATACGCTTCCCTTAGAACAGCATTATGCTCCCGCAGTTCCGTCTGGGACATTCCTTCCAGATCAGCTCCGAAACTCATATTAATTACATCGACATCCTGTTCGATTGCATATTCAATGGACAGGATAACTGAAGAATCCAGTGTTTTCTCTGTTTCAGAATTAAAATACCGAATCGGGAGGATATTTATATTCAGTCCCCTTGTACAATCAAGGATCGTTCCGGCTACATGTGTTCCGTGATAACTCTGTAGATAAGCCGAGTCGATATCCCAGCCTTTACTTTCCGGATTATAAGGACTGAATCCTTCCAGAATCCTGTCTCTGGTCTCATCACATGGGACTGTTCCGGTGTCAATTACAGCGACAACAACCGGTTCTGTTTGAACATTTTTCAGCCATGCCCCCAGCACATCAAATCCCATGAGTTCCACACCCCAGGAATAGTATTCCAGGCCTGTATATGGAGAACTGTAAATATAATCACGCACGTCATCTGCCGGATAAATTCGAGAATCATTGACGGTCTCCTTTATATCAGGTGTATCATCCGGTTCGTATTCCCTGTACCGGTCCTCCATGGCATAAAGGATTTTCCCGTTTTCATAGAATGAATCGAGGCAGTTCTTTGCGTCTTCATTATTTAAAAACTGGACAGCAATAAGACCGCTGTCATCAGCGGCTACAGTAGAAGCTGGAAAACTTCGTAAATCCAGAGAATCATCCTCGTATTTCAGAATGATCCTGTTGGAACTCCTTTGTCCGTTGATAACGTCGCTGTCATCGTTTTCTGCAATCAATTGCGCAAGATTTACAGAAAAATCGGTTAAAGATGCAGTCTCCTGAAGCTCTGTATCCTTATGTACGCGTACAAGATGACTTTTTACTGACGGAGAAGTCAGTTTTACCAGAATAAAAAGACCTGCCGCGGCCAGGACAGCCAGGGACGCAATAAAGACCAACGACTTTCTGCGCCGGTTGTTACTTCGAAGATTGCGCAAGGCACCGGAAGCTTCCGGATATCCGAGAAAGGCTGCTTTTTCATACCACTTCAGGGCGCTCTCCCGGTTTTTCCCAACGCCGTGGCCGTGTTCAAACATCTGTCCCATGGAGAAGGCAGCATCCGGATTCCCGGCATTTGCTGCCTGCTCCATCAGGTAGACTGCGTCCGCGACGGTGCTGCCGCTTTGAGACAAATCTGTAAGCAGCCAGTCGGCAAGGAGGTATTGCGTCGAAGGATCATCCGGAAGGTTTCCTTCCCTGTAACGTTGAAGAACTGCTCCGTCCGGTTCAGCGCTGACCCAGTGTTTTTCTTTTATGTCATACATTTTTCTTTACTCTTTCCCTTAAATTATTCAAACTATTTTGTGATCTCCACCGCAGCCGGAAGCTGATCAAGTGGAGAATAGTCATCGATTGGATTATTTTGTATCCAGAGTTTCTGCAATTTTGTAAATCCGGACAGCACGGAAATATCGCTAACAGAATTATCTCTTAAACTCAACTCGTTCAGCTCTGACATCCCTTTCAAAGGAGAGATATCAACTATTTTAT
>JAUNJS010000487.1 GCA_030533125.1 Eubacteriales bacterium
CGCGAGGCGGAACAGGCCTTCATCGAGTCCACCCAGAAATACGTCACCGGCGAAGTGAAGATGGGCCTGTACAAGGGCAATATCATCAAGGCCGGCACGACCTCCCCGTACTCCCTGTACAGCGAGAAGCTCGCCTCCTTCACCACCGGCGACCTCTACGACCACCACGACGCCGAGGGCTTCATCACCCTCTTCGGCCTCGCGACAAAGGTCCGCGCCATGAAGATGAAAGAGATGGGCATGCTGTGATTTGCCACAGGGACAGTCCCTCCGGCACAGTTCATAGAACATAAACAGGACAGGAAAACAGGACGCCGTCCGGCAATGCCGGGCGGCGTCTGATTCTGTCGGCTTATTCTGCTGCGTTCCACTCGCAGATGTAGTTATGCAGGTTATAGTATTTTCGTCCGTTGGCAACATAGGCATCCGTCCTGCCATACAGCACGTCGTTCCAATACCCGTTCTCCATAAAGACATCGAGCATCACATCGACATCTCCTTTGTCAACGTTATTCGGCTGTCCGACTCCTCTGAGGTTTACTCCCCAATCGCGGAAATCCGAAGTGTCTCCGTATAAATACACCCAGCTTCCATCCTCGTAAGTCAGGCCGAAGAAAGCCGTTTCGAATCCCCTGTCCTTCATGTATTGGAACAGCACCTCATTTTCCCTTTCGTCATTTATGACCGCAAGATACCCGCCTCGTTCAATACATTTTTGCTGTGCATCCTCCAGGCTTGTTTCCACGTCATCATATATATAATATGAGTGCCCGTTGTACGTCAGTGCATCGCCGGGAATGTCCATCCAGACTTCTTCGTTGTAGTAAAAATCAATGACGTTCTCCTCCTCTTCTGCCGACAGTGTGATTGACTTTACCTCATCCTGAATATCATAGCCCATTATATCAGAGCCGCTTACGTAAAGCGTCTCCCCGACCGTTCCGACATAGGTTTTCATTTCCAAAAGTTCGTCCGTGTCAGCGTCTATGCAGCGAACAGTATAGGTGGTAGTCACAGGGACGGACTCTTCTACAGATCCTGAATCTTCAGATCCGGATGCGTCATCTGTTGCGGGCAAGTTTCCTGCTTCGAGAGCGTCTCCTGTTTCCTCCGCGTTTCCTTTTCCGGACGAGTCTTCTGTTCCAGCTCCGTCTTCTTTTCCTGCCGAATCTTCTGCTCCGGATATGTCTTCTGCTTCTGGTGCGTCTCCTGTTTCGGGAGCGTCTTCTGTTCCGGCTGTATCTTCTGATCCGGACGAAACATTCTCCCCGGAAATGTTTCCTCCCGGGCGGAGAATATACCTTATCCCCAGTCCTATAATAATAACAAACAGGACAAAAGCCAGGATCGACAGAAAAACGACAAGTATTTGATACCAGTCCCATTCCGGCTTTTCCGGATGCAGGGGAACCACAGAATTGTCCTCTTCTCTATCTGCCGGATCCGGAAAACTGTTTTCATCGGGAGAGAGGATCCGGGAAAGTGCCGCATGAAAATCCTCCGCTGTCTGATACCGGTCCTCGGGGCGAGGGGCAACTGCACGGGAAAGAACCTTCCACAATGCATCACTTCCCTTTGGCGGACGAGGGAGTTTTTCCCCGTTAAGCCTGTGGAACTGCGCCGCCTGCCGTTCCTCCTCCGTAAACCTGGATGAGGACAGCAGAGGTTCCCGATTCCCGTTCAACTGCCGATAGAGCACCATTCCCAGAGAGTAGATATCGGATCGGGCATCCGTATTGCGCATGGCGAACGTCTCCGGTGCCATATACGGGACTGTTCCCTTAAAAGACATTACACTTCCGCTGTGCGGCATCTCCCGCGCAATCCCGAAATCCCCCAGTTTGAAATAACCCGCATCATTTACAAATATATTCTGGGGCTTTATATCTCTGTGGATGATACCTTTCTTATGACAGACCATCAACGCCTGGGAAATCTCAATCCCCAGTCGGATGATCTCTTTTTCGGGAAGCGGATGCGCCCCCGGACTGTATGCAGCACTCCGTCTTCCCTCACGAAAGACCCGCTGTGTTTTCGTATGATCATCCGGATAAGGCCATTGACGATCTCCCGTCATGCTTTTCTCTGAAAAACGAACTCCCTCCGGATTGTATTTTGTAAGCGGCGTCAGAAGCTCCATCCGGATCAGGATATCCCATCTGATTTCACCTTTATGGCGGATGATCATATAATCCTGATATGAGACAATGTGCGAATCCCCGACAAACTTCTGCATGACTGCAATTTCGTCCCGGATTTCCTCAACCCTTCGGGCGAAATACTCCTCTGTATATCCTTCATCCAGTCCGTCGAGGCGCAGTTCCTCCAATTCCAATCGGTTTCCGGGAATACGAATCCACTTCATCGCGGCTTTTTCAACTCGGTAACCGTCCGTGCGATGAATCTCATAAACCCGTCCGAAGCTTCCCTCTCCTATCGCATCTCCTATGATCTTCCATCCCGGAAAGACCGGTATCTCCGTCGTCGGCATTTTTACTCCTGTTCAATGGTTTTGTAA
>JAUNJS010000488.1 GCA_030533125.1 Eubacteriales bacterium
GCAGAAGCTGCAGGACCGGCTGAACGAACAGAGTCAGCTGAATCAGTTGAAACCGCAGATCCGGCGGAAACCACTGAATCTGCTTCCGGGATGGCTGCGGGAGAAATGCGGAAAAAGCGCGCGGGACAGGATGAAACCGGCGGCGTGTGGATCGTCGGGGTTCTCCCCGAAGACAGTATGGAAAATGTCATGGCTTCTGTTGAGAAGCTTGCCTGGATCGGCCTTCCGCTGATTGTACTGCTCGCCGCGCTGGGAGGCTGGGCGGTCACCGGGCGTTCCCTGCGCCCCCTGCAGAAAATCACGGAATCTGCCCGGGAGATCTCCGACGGGCACGACCTCTCCAGACGCATTGCGCTGTCGCCGGGCAGGGACGAAGTGCACGAACTGGCGGACACTTTCAACGATATGATGGGACGCCTGGAACGGTCCTTCGAAGCGGAGCAGCAGTTTACGAGCGATGCCTCTCATGAGCTGCGCACACCGACGGCTGTAATATTAGCTGAATGCGAGATGGCGGAAAAAATACCGGAGGATGCCGGGGCGGCACAGGAATCCATTCGCGAGATCCACAGACAGGCGAAAAAGATGTCGGAGCTGATCGGAAAACTCCTCAGCTATACCCGCCTCGAACAGGGCACCCGAAGGATCGAACGGGAGGAAATCGATCTTTCGGAGCTCGTGGAGGATGTCTGTGAGGAGCAGCGCACAGTCGCCGGACGGGGCATCACGATTGAAAGCGAGATCGAACCCGGCGTCGCGGTAAACGGAGACGCCGCGCTTCTGATCAGCCTCGTGCAGAACCTCGTCACGAACGCCGTAAAATACGGAAAGGAAAACGGGCATGTATTCGTACGGGTATTCCGGGAGAAACGGGATACGGCCATGCTTTCCGACAACGAAACCGATAGAAAACGCGGACAGGATACACGGATGAACCGCGCGCAGAAAATAAACGCCTGTGTTCTGGTCCGGGATGACGGAATCGGCATCCGGAAAGAAGATCTGGAGCGCATCTGGAACCGCTTTTATCAGGCGGACCGCTCCCGCAGCGACGAGGCGCGCGGCGTGGGGCTTGGGCTGAGCCTGGCGCAGCAGATCGCGCGGCTGCACGGCGGGACGATCACTGCGGAAAGCACGCCCGGCGAGGGAAGCAGCTTCCTGTTTACGATGCCCGCGCGCGGCGGCCCGTAGCTCTTCATGATTGGTCTGGATTGTGCCGGAGCAGATCTGCGTATATTTGTTTCTCTTTTTATTCCGGACCCCTGCAGCTGCCTCGCAAAAGCCGTGCGCATAAAGGTAATGCATAAAAAGACCATGCGCAAAAAAGGCGATGCGCAGCAGTTTCGTCCGCAGCACAACCGCATATTTTCATCTGTCTTTAATCTTCGTTTCATGATGGTTTCATCTCCCCTGAATAAAGTAGACAGTATCACAGCTGCCTGCGCTGTGAACAGATGTCACAATTCACACATGTCACATTTATTCAGTCTTATTTTGAAGGAGGTAACTGTTCATGAAGAAAAGACCGTTCATGAAGAAAATCATCGTAATGTTGTTTGCGGTCCTCACATTGTCCGCGCTCACAGTCCCCGCGTTCGCGGTGGCCGGCGATTCCCTTGACACAAAGAAGGTGGAGGCAGAGCAGCAGGCGAGTACAACGCAGCAGGAGGATTCCACAAAACAGGAAGGTTCCACACAACAGGACCAGGCAGCAACGGAAATATCCGCAAAACTGTCGGAGGCTGACGCCCTGGCTGCCGCTTTGAAGGATGCGGGTCAGAAAGAAGCGGACGTCACTGTCTCAAAGAACAAGCTCTCTGAAAAACAGACGACGGCCGGAACCGCGGTCGCCGTTTACACAGTTCATTTCAAGACTGTGGATACGTCTTACAAATACATCCTGGACGCGAACACCGGCGCGGTTTACTGCAGGGATGTCAGGTTCCAGAGCGCTGATGTCGTTTTCAAAGGCCGCGGACACGGCGGGAAGGACGGCAGCGCTGAAACGGGCAGCAGGCCCGGGAAGGGGAAACACGGCGGAAAGAAGAATACGAGCGGAGAGAATACGAATGGAGGAAGCACGGGCAAAGAGAGCACGGGCGGAGAGAGTACGAACGGAGGAAGCAGCGGAGAGGGAACCGCTGACGGGCAGGACGCGGGCGTGATCTGAAAACAGCCGGCACACGCGTTTTTCGGGTTTCCCGTCCGCGTGAACCCGTGCTGAATCACATTGCCGGCCCTCTCCACCGGGCGTTTTCCGAACGGGTGGAGCGGGTCGAGAGCACGCAGGCGCGACGGCACGCATAGTTTTATTCAGCATTTTTATACAGCAGTTTTTTACAACGTGGTATGTGGCTGTAAGCAATGCCCTGAAGCATAGAAAACATAGAACGCATAGAAAAAACAAAGAAAACATAGAAAAACAGAGGCAGTATGGATTCGATCTATACTGCCTCTGTTTATGATGGCTCGAGGAAACCTTCTGACGCAATAAAAAAGAGGCAGGAAACCTACAGG
>JAUNJS010000132.1 GCA_030533125.1 Eubacteriales bacterium
TGTCAAAGGAACCGTCCCTTTGACACCCATGTTGCGGGGAGGATGCTGCTGAATTACCAGGCGGCGCCTGTGGTTTATGCGGTGATCATTGTTTTGGCACTGCTGATTGGACGGAGAAAATACAGCGGTCTGCAGGTCGGGAAGTGACAAGGGCCGGACTTCTGGGTTGACACCTCCGGTAGAAAATGCTATTGTGCAAGTACGCACTTGCAAGGAGCCCGGAGGAGTATGAAAGTTGTTTGACGAAACCCAGACCAAGATCATCGATGCCACCATGAACCTGATCGTGGAAAAGGGCTATTCGGGAACGACGACGAAGAATATCGCAAAGCTCGCAGGAGTGAATGAATGCACCATCTTCCGGAGGTTTGACGGGAAGAAAGAGATCATTCTGGCGGCGCTGTCACTTCCGAAGTGGAATCCCAGTCTTTCGGAAGAGGACTTTGTCTACGCGGGGAACCCGGAACAGGATCTAGTGTCTTTTGCCAAAACATACATGGCCAAGGTAACTCCGCAGATGGTAAAGGTCTCGATCGGGCTGCGCTCGGCAGAGCTTGAAGGAGCGGCGCTTCCGGAAATCCTGAAGGTGCCGGAGGTTTTCAAGAAAGTGTTAGTGAAGTACTTCACGGAAATGGTCGAACAGGGGAAGATGAAGCGCTGTGACGTGGAAAGCGTGGCGATCCAGTTCGTGGCGATGAATTTCGGATTCGTCTTCCTGAATGCGTCATTTGGAGACAAGCTGATCGGTGTTTCGGAAGAGGAGTATATCCGAAGCAGCGTGAGTGTATTTCTGAAGGGGTTGGAGCAGGGATGATGATAAAGCCTGGAGCAGGCCTCGTGATACGGTCTGGAAGAAGGTGACTGAAACGTGTCCGGAATACCGGGCACGTTTAAAATAACCTGCGTGCAAGTGTATACTTGCATCGGCAAAACCCCTGTATTGGTGCGCTTGTATGGAAAGGTAATGAGGTTGTTGTAATAAAGAAAGGGGAAATCATAATGTATAAGGGAATCCATCAGATCAAGATTGACTTCAATGTGACGGAAAAGATAAAGCGGTATGTCTATGTATATGTGATTGAGGCAAAATGCTGCTATCTGATCGACTCCGGAGTCTACGGATGTGAAAAGCAGATCATTTCCTATCTGGAAAGCATCGGCAGGAAAGCCGCCGATGTGAAAAAGATCTTTCTGACGCATGCGCATCCCGACCATATCGGCTCGGCGGCATGGTTTCGGGAAAATACCGGCTGTGAGATCTATGCGGGCGAGGGGGAGCGCAGATGGATCGAAAATATCGATCTGCAGTTTGCAGAGAGACCGATCCCCAATTTCTACAACCTGGCCGGCCTGTCGACGAAAGTTGACCATGTAGTAAAGGACGGCGATACCGTAATGCTGGAGCCCGGATTAGAGATCAGTGTGTATCGCACCGCGGGGCACAGTGCCGATGAGATGTCGTACCGCCTGGAGGATGTCTTCTTTATCGGAGATACGGTTCCGGTCAGAACGGACATCCCGATCTTTGTAAATATTCGTGAAGTCGTCGCTTCGTTACAGGTGCTCAGGCGTGCGGAAGGCATCCGCTGCTTCTGCCCCGCATGGGACCACATCTATTCGGCGGAGGAAATGCAGGAAAAAATCGGTGATGCCGAAGAACTGATCAAGCAGTTGGCAACATTGGTCGCGGAATCAGATGAGGGTCAGGAACCCAGTGAACTCACGAGGCTGGTTTCGGAGAAAATGCGGAAGCCGATGCTTTGTGAGAATCCTTTGTTTGCGAGAACTGTCGACGCGTTCAGAAAGGGCGGCAGAACAGAATCCGGAAAGGAGAGAGCATGAGCTGCTATTTTTTGATCGACACTTACATTGACCCGGATAAGGGACGGGGAGAATACGATGAATATATTGAGCGGGTAAGACCGATTGTGGAATCCTACGGCGGTAAATATTTAGTACGCTCAGAAAATGTGATCTCCCTGAGCAGGTTGCGGGCTCCGCAGAGAGTCATTGTCATCCGGTTTCCGTCGAAGGAAGCGCTGCATGCCTGTTTTGGATCGCGGGAATACAGGGAGATACAGGAGAAACGAGCAGGAAGCGTGGATGCGAGAGGTGTGATCGTCGAGGTGTGAAGTGTCAAAGGGTGTCAAAGGGGACGGTTCTCTCTGACAACCCTGAAAAGGTGTCGGAGAGAACCGTCCCCTTTGTCATCTCCCCTTTGTCATCAACCCAGAAGTGTGATAGTGTGGATGTACGGAAACTGTGGAGTACAATGGAGAGGGATCGCCATGCTGAAAGTAACCTATTTCGGGACCACGACACTGCTGTTTGATGACGGCGAGGACCAGGTTCTTTTCGACGCCCATATTACCAGACCGTCATTGAAAAAATATATCAGGGGCGAGAAAGAACACACAAATACAGCTATGTGCGATGAGCTGATCCGGCTTCACCGTATCGACAGGCTTCGAGCGATCTTCATTTCCCATACGCATCATGACCATGTCATGGATGCGCCTTATATTGCAAGGCAATGCGGTGCGAAAATCTACGGAAGTGAGTCCGCGAGGAACGTTGCGCTCGGCGGCGGTATCCCGGAGGAGCAGATCGTCGTATTCGAGCACGGCAGCAGTTTTGTCGTTGGCGATTTTAAGGTCAATATTTTGGCATCGCAGCACTCAAAACCGACGATATTGAATAATGATCTCGGGGAGCTGATCGCAGAGCCGCTGGCACAACCGGCCGGCTTACGGGAGTACAAAGAGGGCGGGTCCTACGACTTTTTCATTGAGCACGGAGAACAGAAAATCCTGATCCGTCCCAGCTTCAATTACATCAAAGGGCAGCTGGACGGCGTTCAGGCGGATGTTCTGTTCCTGGGCGTCGCGGGCATCGCGAAGGCGGATGCTGAGACGGAAAAGAACTTTTTTGCGGAGACAGTGGAGAAGACAAGCGCGAAACTCGTGATTCCCGTTCACTGGGACAACTTCTTCTCGCCGCTCGACCGCCCGATCGTGAGCATGCCGCGATTCGTTGAAAAAACGGAGATGGTCTTCTTCAAGGTGGCAAAATACTGCGAAGCCCACGATGTAAATTTCCTCATCCAATATCCGCGCACGAGTATACGCATCTGAATAGTGTCATGGGGTGTCATGGGGACGGTTCTTTTGACACCCTTCGAAAGGACGCAGTATCGGTTAGACAGCCTTCTGAGTGAAAGCGGGAGCAGAAATGCTTCCGCTTTTTGTGCGAAAATCACAAGAATGACGAGTTTCGGAATTTCGGCGTGCTGAGAGCTATCTTTCATTCCGGAGATTTGGTAACATTCGTCTCAGCATAAGTATTTGTCACAGGGATGCCGGTCGGAACGGGAGGTCCTTTCTGCCATCGCGGAGTTGTCAAAAGAACCGTCCCCATGACACCCCTCAGAAGAACCGTCCCCATGACACCCCCCATGACACCACGATCAGGAGTGAGAGTATGCCACGCCAAGCCAGAAAGCTGTCCGAAAGCGGATATTTACATGTAATACAGAGGGGTATCGGGAAGCAGCTGCTGTTTGAAACACCGGAGGATTACAAGTATTATCTGAGATTACTTGAGTGCAGAAGCCGGGAAAAGGAAGTGGCTGTATGCACGTATTGCCTGATGGAGAACCATACGCATTTACTCCTTTTTGATAAAAAAGGAAAAATAACGGAGCTGATGAAAACAATAGGGATAAGCTATTCTTATTACTTTAATCAGAAATACGAGCGTGTGGGACATTTATTTCAGGACCGTTACCGAAGCGAACCGGTGGAAAGTGATACTTCTCTGATGAGGGTAACAAGGTATATCCTGAACAATCCGATGAAAGCGGGAATCTGTCCTGCCAAGGAGTATCCTTGGAGCAGTTATCACTATTTTGGCGACAGGTCGTCGTTTGTGGACTGGAGTATTATGGAGTCGTTGGCAGGAGATAAAAATGCTTTTGCCGCGTTCATTGAGGAAAAGAATGATGATGTTTATTTGGAATATGACAGTGGCTGCCGCCATGACGATAAGTGGGCGATCGAGGTGATCCATCGCCGTTTGGAGGGGCGGAGTGGAACGAGCCTTCAGGCAATGAACAGGGTAGAGCGGGACAAGATGATCAGGCTTCTGAAAGCGGAAGGCCTTAGCGTTCGTCAGTTGGAACGTCTAACAGGAATCAATCGCGGGGTGATCCAGAAGGCGTGATGTTATCAATGAGGTGTCAATGGGGACGGTTCTTTTGACAACCATGAAACTGCAGGATTGCAGCCATGAAACTGCAGTGAGATTGCAGGAATGTCAAAAGAACCGTCCCCATGACACTCCCAAAAGAACCGTCCCTATGACACCTCTGACAACCTTTGGTGGAAAATGGCGCGGAAGTGTGATAGGGTGGTAGTACGAATTGAGTCAGGAAAGCAGTCCTTCGCAGCGTGGGAACGAGGTAAGTAAGGGTATGAACCAGAACTTTGATATACAGGCTTATATGACAAGAGGTGTGGAGCGGGTCGTGGCGGACGCAATCAAGGCCACGGTCAAAAACCCGAGAGAAAGCGCCTTCATGCTCCGGTTCGCTGCAGCAAGCCGTGCCGCTTCCAGAAGAAGAGCGGAAGCAGAAAAGAACGGAGAGCACATTCCTCCGTTCCTGATCGCCAGTATCACCAGTAAGTGTAATCTTCACTGTGCCGGATGCTATTCACGGTGCAATCACGCCACGGTGGATGCGGAGCCTGTGTTCCAGCTGACAAGCAGGGAATGGCTTCGCATATTCAGCGATGCGGATGACCTGGGGGTCAGTTTTATCCTACTTGCGGGCGGGGAACCGATGCTCCGCCGCGACATCATCGAGGCTGCCGGTGAACGACAGAATATCCTGTTCCCGATCTTCACGAACGGCACCTATGTCGATGACAGGTATCTTGCGCTGTTTGACCGCTGCCGCAACCTGGTCCCCATCATGAGCATTGAGGGAAACAGGGAGGTGACAGATTCAAGAAGAGGCAAGGGGATCTATGACCGCCTGATCGCCAACATGGACGCGTTTAAAAAGAGAGGGCTGATCTTCGGGACTTCTGTCACGGTAACGACAGAAAACCTGAAAGAGATATCGTCCGATTCTTTCATCGAAAGTCTTTCCAGCCGCGGATGCAAGGCTGTTATTTTCGTGGAATTTGTGCCGGTGACGGAGGAAAGCAGAGAACTTGCTCCCGGGGACCCCGAGAGAGAATACCTGGCCGGCGAGATAAAACGTCTTCGTGAACAGTATCCGGAGATGGTGTTTATCTCTTTCCCCGGTGATGAAAAGAGTTCCGGCGGATGCCTTGCGGCTGGGAGAGGATTTTTCCACATCAATTCTCACGGCGGAGCGGAGCCATGCCCCTTCTCGCCGTATTCTGACGTCAATGTTCGGGACAAGAGCCTGAAAGAGGCGATGCATTCCGCCTTGTTTACCGCTTTGCGATCCGGTGATATTCTGGCCGACGACCATAGGGGCTGTTGCGTACTGTATGAAAAACGGGACCAGGTGGAAGCGTTGATGGTTTAACATCACACGAGTTCATCGCTGTAATGGCGGTGGGCTCTTTTTGTTTCTTGTGGAAAAAAAGGCTGTTGCTGTGCTATAGTGAAAGTCATAATAGTGTATTTTTTTTGATTGAAATATCGGGCCGAAGCACGGGTTTTGCGAATGCGGGGCAGTGAGCCGGATCGCTGAAACAGTCAGGAGATACGTCCCCTGACTGTTCCCTTGAAGGATGTCATATTTTATATATTTTAGAAAAGGCACACGAATGAAAGAAACGATACTTGTAGTGGATGACGAAAAGGAAATTGCAGACCTCCTGGAACTGTATATCAGCGCGGAAGGTTATACTGTAGTAAAGGCATTTACAGCGGCGGAGGCACTTGAGACCGTGCGCAGCAGGCAGATCAGTCTGGCGCTTCTAGATGTGATGCTGCCGGACACCAATGGATTCGAATTATGCAGAAGGATCCGGAAAGAGTATGTTTTTCCTATTATTATGCTTACAGCAAGATCTGCGGATCTTGACAAGATCAACGGGCTGACGCTCGGCGCGGATGATTATGTGACAAAACCTTTCAATCCTCTGGAGGTGACTGCCAGGGTGAAGACGCAGCTCAGGCGGTTTACGCAGTATAATTCCGGCGAACAGAATAAAGAAGAAAAGAGTATCTATGACAGGAACGGTCTGAGGGTAGACCCGGAGACGCACACCTGTACCCTGTACGGAAAAAAGATCCAGCTGACACCGATCGAGTTTGAAATTCTCTGCTGCCTGTGCAGACGCGCAGGCAAGGTCGTTTCCTCTGAAGAACTCTTTGAAGAGGTCTGGAAAGAAACGTATTTTGAGGGAAATAATACCGTCATGGCTCATATCGCAAGGCTGCGGCAGAAACTGAACGAGCCGCCGAGAAAACCGAAGTTCATTAAAACTGTCTGGGGAGTGGGGTATAAAATTGATCCGTAGGTATTGGAAGTATTTGAGATTTATCATTATTCCGCTGGTGCTGATGATCGTGACAGGGGTGTTTTTTGCCGTCCTGGACCGGTTTTCGAGCGGCATACTGGCAGAATGGTTTGAAAGAATGTATATGTTCGAGTATCAGGATACCGCTAATGACGGCGGGACGATCATCATCCGTCAGATTGACTGGGAGAGCCTGAAGCTGTCTGCGTTTACGCTGTGGGCGTTTGTGATCATGATCCTATCCTGGGTGCTGATCGTCGCGGCGGATGTCCTTTGCCTGAGGGAGCGCAGAAAGCATTCCCGGACCGCGGCGGAGTATCTGCGGCGATACCTTGTCGAAGAAAACGCGGTGCCGGCAGATCCGGTGCCGGAAGATACAGAGATTTTTGCGGGGATCAACGAGACCAGACTGAAAATCAGCGAACAGAAAGCGCAGCTTCTCCGGGAAGCACAGCGCAAGAATGACCTGATCACCTATCTGGCACACGATTTGAAAACACCTCTCACGAGCGTGCTTGGGTACCTTACACTTTTAAATGAGGAACCCGAAATGAGTGTTCAGCAGCGGGCGAGATTCACCGGAGTCGCGTTAAAAAAAGCGCAGCGGCTGGAAGAACTGCTGGACGAGATATTTGAGATCACACGTTTTGATATCGCAAATATCGAGCTTCAGAAGGAACAGGTCAATCTTTCGGGTATGCTTGAGCAGATTCTCTCTGAATTTGAGCCCCTCCTGTCAGATAAAAACCTCACCATACAATCCGAAATCGAGAAAAAGCTGTTTCTTAATTGTGATGTGGATAAAACAGAACGAATCATTGACAATCTCATTCGAAACGCGGTCAGCTACAGCTTTGAAAATTCGGTCATTAACATCTCCCTTAAGAAAGAAAACACAAACGCGGTTTTTCGTTTTGAAAACCGCGGAAAGACGATACCACAGGAAAAACTTGATAGAATTTTTGACCGGTTTTACCGGGCGGACCAGTCCCGCAGTTCTTCGAGCGGCGGCAGCGGACTCGGGCTGGCCATTGCGAGATCACTGGCGCAGGCTCACGGTGGGAATATTACCGCTCAGAGCTATGAGAACACTATTATATTCACCCTGACAATGCCGGAGTGCGGTAAAGAAAAGCTGGATCCGGCTTCCGCGTAAAGTTAAACCGTGTGCCGTTCAAACCGGCTTCCTCGTAAAGCGTAAACCGTGTTCTGCCTAAAGCGTAAACCGTGTGCCGTGTAGACCGGCTTCCGTGT
>JAUNJS010000489.1 GCA_030533125.1 Eubacteriales bacterium
AAAAACCGTATTCCCTGAAAAGCCTGAATTCCCTGAAAAGGCCGGAACCACGGAATTGCAGGAGTCTCTGAAAACGTCCGCACATCCGGGACCCGCTGCGATTCCGGAACCTTCGGAAAAATCCGCGTCCCCGGAAATTTCCGGCAGGAGGGAAATCTCCGGCACCGGGTGGCTGCGGACAGTCCGGATCGAGACCTCCCGCGGCAGGCTGGAGCTGACGCGCGGTAGCTTTAACATCGGCATTCACGCGTCCGGAAATGACGGGGAGCAGTCGGATGCCCTGTTTTCCGTTCTGAAAGGCGGGCTCGTCTCTTTCCGCCGCAGCGGAACTTCGCGGAGCGGGGGAGAGCGGCATCAGGGAGGAACGGCCGGACGCAGCGGCGGAGAACTGTTTGAAAAAATGCCCCGTCCGTGCTTCTGGCGGGCGCCCACCAGCAATGACGCGGGCAATTTCATGGCCGCGCGCCACGGATTCTGGAAGACTGCGGACGCGTATCTGATCCCCAGGCCCGACACCCTTCGGATCTTCACGGACGCGGACTCTGTCCTTCTGCGGATGGCGTATGCGCTGCCGGTGCCTTTCCTGCCGGCGGCACCGGTGGAGTCAACCGGATGTGATTGCGGGAATGTGAACGTCGACTATCGTTTCTTCGCGGACGGCAGGCTTGTGATGCGCATGGACTGGGCTCCGGTCCCGGGACTCCGGCTCCCGCCGATGCCGCTCTTTGGATTCGCGTTCACCATGAGCGCGGACTACGACCGTTTTCTTTTCTACGGAAACGGCCCCGCGGAGAATTACGTCGACCGGAACCGCGGCGCCAGGCTGGGGATCCATCAGAGCACGGTGAAGGAAAATCTGTCCCCTTACCTTGTACCGCAGGAATGCGGAAACCGCACCGGCGTGCGCTGGGCAGAGGTGACGGACGGCGCGGGCAGGGGGCTTCGCTTCACAGCCGGCGCGCCTGTGCAGGAAAGTCTTTACGCTGCCGCGTCCGATCCGGGCGCGAACCTGCCGGTGCCGGCCGCCGCGGACGCGCAGGCGGAAGAAGGAGCGGTCACCATGCCTGCAGCTGTGCCTCTGACGACCCCGGTCATCAGGGACGCGCAGGCGGAAGAAGGACCGGCCAGAGTTCCGGAACGGCCCGTCATGGAATTCTCTGCGCTTCCCTGTACAGCACATGAGCTGGAAAATGCTTCCCACCCATGCGAGCTTCCGCCGGCTCACTACACTAACGTGCGCTGTGCCCTCGCGCAGATGGGAATCGGCGGGGACGACAGCTGGGGGGCGCAGACCCTGCCGCAGTACTGCCTGCCGGCGGACCGGCCCCTTCATTTCGAGGTGACGGTGGAAGCTGTTTAGGAACGGGCGTCGCCGCGGCAGGAGCAGCAGAAGTAGCTGCGACCCGGCAGGGCTTCCGGCGCGAAGCGAGCCGAAACAGACGTCGCCGCGGCAGGAGCAGCAGAAGTAGCTGCGACCCGGCAGGGCTTCCGGCGCGGGGCGAGCCGAAACGGGCGGGGCCGCGGCAGGAGCAGCAGTACCCCTTGCGGGAGATATGCATGCGTATTCGATGCGCATGTCCCGCAAGGGGTACTGTTTTTTTATATTTCCTTAATAATTTTTATCAAATATATATTGACTATATGTTCTATAAGTAGTATAACATGTATTGTAAAGAGAACAAATAAAGCAGACAAGCAAGGGAAACAGATTCCGGCCGGCTGCTTTAGCAATAAGACAAAGGAGGTAAGCATTATGTTCAGACCTGCAGTTTTTACAAGAGACAACTTCTGGAGAAATCCTTTTTATGAGTTTGACAGGATGTTCCCGGATTTCTGGAACGAGGGCAATGAGCTCGAGAAGAGCTTCTCCGGGTTCTCCACGGACGTGATGGAGAAGGACGGGAACTACATCCTTCAGGCGGAGCTTCCGGGCTTTGCCAAGGAAGACATCAGCATCGATCTCAAGAACGATATCCTGACGATTTCCGCTTCCCACAAGGAGGAAAAGAAGGACGAGAACAAGGAGACGAAGTATCTGCGCAGGGAGCGCAGGGAGAGTTCCTACTCCAGAAGCTTCCGCGTCGCGAACGTCAATCCGGAGGACATCTCCGCAAGCTACAACAACGGCGTTCTGGAGGTCACCTTCCCCAAGAGGGACAGGCTCCCCGAGAAGGAGGCGCAGCGCATCGAGATCAAGTGATAAATGTTGATCGTACCGGACCTGACAGGTGAATTCTTCTGCCGGCTTTCCATCGATAAACAAAAATATAGTGAGTAAACCAATAAAAGAGAGAAAACTCCTGCCTGCCGGCAGTTTTTCCGGCAGGCAGGAGTTTTTTTGTATACTCCGGATCATACTCAGACTGATTCTTTTTTAGTTCAGAGACCTGCTGTCTGGAATCCCTGCAGCAGTTTTTCAGAACTTCGTCCAGACGGAGCCGTTGTCGGCGGACTCTGCACAGGCGTTGATCCAGCGGATGCCGTCGATGCCGGCGTCGATGTCGGGATAGATCG
>JAUNJS010000490.1 GCA_030533125.1 Eubacteriales bacterium
GGAGAAGGAGGACAAGGAATACCGGGCAAAGCGGATATCGCTGTTCATGCGTATGCTGGCCGAGCAGGAGGAGTGCCTGGAGTTTGATCCGGCGGTATTCACGGCATTCGTGGAGAAGGTGGTTGTCAGCGGGAAGAAAAAGGACGTGAGGATGGTATTTGTGCTGAGAGATGGGTCGGAGTATAGGGTTGACGGGGTGCGGTGATTGGCCATGCCCCCACAATCATTTTTGGCTATAGCATTTTTCGTTTGTTTACAGTATACTAATAAGTTGATTTTTGAAGTTGGATGGGATATAATCATTTTGGGCAGGGAACTCTTTCATTGCTTGAAGAGGTCGCGGTTCGGATGAATGCCATGACGAAGCCTGCTTCACGCTTGGCTTTGACGCGCTCAATAACATCACAGAGGGAAAACTGAATGGCATCAAGGATGGATGGGAAGAACGCATCCGGGCGGCGGCAGAGCCCGCGCTGGAAAAGTATCTGCGCCTCAGACAGTAAGGACCCATTGAATGACGACAGGAGGAGAACCATGACAGCGAACAGAGACGAACTGAATCTGGAAGAGATGAACCAGGTGACCGGCGGAGACGGCTTTGGCCAAACCGGCAACCCGGCCTACTGCACGCACCCGAGCAAGCACTATATCGGCGGATCCAGGAAAGAGAATGGAAAGACACTGTACCGGTACGAATGCGACAGCTGCCACAATACCATCTGGCGGGATGAGGAACCGAGGGGCGGCGGGGCCGAAGGCACCTGGTAATCCGCTTCGATATGCGCCGAAGCCCGCGGTATCCAGACCTGGGTCATTAATGAGCAAGAGCTGACGAATTCGAAGAATACCGGACATATTTAATCAGGAATATCGGAAGACAAATCGCTGCCCCGGAAGCAGAAAACCCGAATTTCGACGGTATCTGCGGCAAGGGGCCTTTCGCGGCATAAACGCTCAGACCTTCCTTTGCCCTCTCTTACAAAAGTAAACCTGTTGCGTTTCCTCGATATTTCACTCTCAAGGCAACACGATGAAAACATGAAAAGGGCTACGATTCAAATTGCGGTGCTGCGGTGATCCTGACACTGATTTGCGTCGGGTTCAGGGTGATGATGCGCAACACCTATGTGGCGAGCGTTCCGATGTATGGCAGGGAAATACGGGAACAGGACATACAACTTGTTGAGGAGATGCCTGGTATTGTCGGACACGGTGAGCCCAGGTGCCGGACAGGCGCATGTTTCTTTTCATGACATCGACGTCAGCTATCCCCATGAGGGATGCGCCTGGCAGCGAACGGTGGAGGTATGTGGCTGCCCGGCATCGGCCGGAAAAGGAGAAAGTTATGAAAACAGCGAGAAACCTGTGCGTCCTCATCCTCGCCGCGCTGCTGTGCGCGGCCGCTTGCGCCGCCATGGCGGAGGCCGCCGTCCCCTTCATTCGGATTGACAGGGACGATCCTCAGGCCTGGCAAGGGGAATTGGACAACGTGCGGCTCCTGAAGGACGATCTGTTTGCCTTTCAGGAGGTGAAGGCGAAATACGGCATCGACCCGGCTTACATCCCGGACGTGAGCGGTCTGGACACCCTGTGCATCTCCGGCAGCGCGCAGTTCTCCGCGCCGCAGTTTCAAGACCTGGCCGACAGGCTGCGCGCCTGCGCGGCGGGCAGGACGGTCTATGTGATCGACCTGCGGCAGGAGAGCCATGTGCTGGTGAACGAGGGCATCCCCCTCTCCTGGTACGGCTCCCACAACTGGGCCAACGCGGGCATGACGTCGGCGGAGGCGGAGGCCGACGAGGCCGCGTGCTTCGGCGGTATGATCGGAACCACGGTCAGCGCCTTTGCCCGGGAGGACGACACGCCGATCAACGAGACAAGGATTAACATCCAGAGCGTGACGACGGAGCGGGAGCTGGTGGCGCGCGAGGGCTTTGTGTACGTCCGGCTGGCGATCCAGGATCACACCTGGCCTACGCCGGAGGAGATCGACGACTTCATCCGCCTGGTTCGTGACCTGGACCCCGATCAGGTCTGGCTGCATTTCCACTGCCAGGCAGGCAAGGGGCGCACGGGGATCATGATGATGATCTACGACATGATGCGAAACCCGGATGTGGCGATGGAGGACATCGCGATCCGCCAGACGATGCTGGGCGGGAGCTATCCGCTGTATACGGAGGATTCCGACAGCTATAAGGCTCCACTCTACGCCCAGAAGGCGCGGATGACGCCGCTGTTCTACGCCTATGTGCAGCAGGCGCACGCCGGCGGATTCTCCGTCCTCTGGAGAGACTGGCTGGCCGCCGGGGAGGCGGAGGACCCCGCCGCGTGAGGCGGAGCGCCCTTCGGGGGAATTTGCGGTTGTCCACCGGCTCCTTTTTCCTGCTGTTTCGGGGACGAAAAATGGAATAGGTTGACGGGGCACGGCGATTGGCCGTGCCCCTTTCCCTCCTTTTGGGATATTGAAATTTCCGCCCGGTTACTGTATTATATTTGTCAGGAAATGA
>JAUNJS010000491.1 GCA_030533125.1 Eubacteriales bacterium
GAAGGCTACGATAGAGAAGGATACGATGCACGCGGTTTTGACAAGCAGGGACGATGGCGCAACGGGGAAAGCCGCGATCCAAAAGGCTTCGACAAGGACGGATACGACGTCGAAGGCTTCGACGAAAACGGTTACGACTGTGATGGGTATGACCGCAAGGGGTATGACGCTGACGGCTTTGACAGGAATGGTTTCGATAAAGACGGGTACGACTGGGACGGAATCGATAAAAGCGGGAAGAACGCGGAATCAAGGTAGCCTTGATTCCGCGTTCTTCCGATGCGCTATTCGATTTTGCACAGCTGATAGCCGAGTTTCTCGGCGCCCTTTCCCTTTTCGCCTGTCTGCACCAACTGGCCGCTTTCCTTGTCGTACCAGAAAAGGCCCGTCCAAGCCCAGGAGAACGCCGTGAGGACGAGCGTGACCTTCACGCAATCATATGCTGTGCCGTTCACCTCGACCGTTTCCTCCCCGGCTTTCTCGGCGGCGAACTCGCCGAGCTCCAAAGCGCCGCGGTTGTTCCCGGTGCCGATCGAATAGAACACGATCTGCTGCTCTTCCGAAGCCACGAATGCGGGCAGGGCCATGTCCATCATCTGGTACCACAGGCCGTCGCCGATCCTATACGTCTTCTCCCGGGCCTTGCCCTTGAAGGTCCCGGAGAGCTTGATGTATTCGCCGTCTTTGCGGGCGGTGAGCTCCGTCTGGTCGGATGGCCTGGCGTAATGCCAATCCGTGCAGGACAGGTTGCCTGCAACGTGGAACGTCTCCTCGGACCATATGGCATCGCCCCTGTTCAGGACCTGCGTAATCTCGTTTTTGTCCGCATAGCCCGACACATCCACGCAGCGGGCTTCCGCATCGCCGGTCTTCCGGTACTGCATCCGCGATACGCCGTCGGGATAGGAGTATTCCGGTATGTCGTACGAGGAGATCGCCTTCTGGGAGAACACGATCCTGCCGCGCAGGAACACCTTGTCGATGAGCTTGATGTTGGAGATGTCCTCCGCCGGATTCTGCTCGAGCAGGATGAGGTCGGCCTCCATGCCTTCCTTCACGAGGCCCTTGCGATCTGCGATCCCCAGATGCTCGGCGCCGTTCTTGGTCGCGAGGATGATGGCCTGCATGGGGCTGAGCCCGGCCTCCACGTAATAGGCCAGCTCCCGCTGCTCGATTTCGCCCGTCATGCTCTCCAGCATGTTGTCCGTGCCCATGGCGATCGGGATTCCCGCGTCGAACAGGACCTTGAGGTTATGCAGGCTGTGATCCAGCCGTGCGGGATCATTCTCGTAGGTCATGGCGTTGACGGTGGGGACGAAGCGCGCGCCCGACTCCTTCCAAAGCGCGATGATCGGATCGTCGGGCTCGATATCGACATCGAGGATGCCATGCTCGATGCCGTAGATTCCGGCCTCGAGCAGCTCCTTCACGTCGTCGTAGTAGAAAACGTGCGCCGTCGCATTCAGGCCGTTCTCCTTGCCCTCGCGGATGATCTGCTGCATCAGATCTTTGCCGATCTTCACAATCGTCCGTTTCTCGCCGAAATACCAGTAGTCGCCGCCCTGATAGGTGAATTTCAGGAAATCGACGCCGGCTTCCTTCAGCTCCCGGATCCCGGCGCTCACCTGCTCCGGCGTGGATACCTCGATGGCCATCTCCTCCTTGGCCCAGGGGCTGTTCGAGCCGAGGGTGCTGGCGGGATGGCCGCCGGGGGCGGTGAAGTTCGGGCCGACGATCAGCAGCTCAGGCCCCGTGATCTCGCCGGATCTCAGCTTATCGCGCAGCTTGTAGATGAAATGCTTCGGCGCGTCCAGGTCCTTGATGGTGGTGATGCCGAAGGGAAGCATGCCCTCGCTGAAGATCTGCGGGATCTTCTCGCGCAGGAAAACATCGCTTTCCTCCTCGTTATGGCAGCCGAATCCCCCCTGGATATGGAGGTGCGAGTCGATGAGCCCCGGCATGAGGGTGTACCCGCGCCCGTCGATGGCGGCCGCAGCGGCATCGTCGATCGCCTCGCCGCCGATCTTCTGGATGATTCCATCCTTTATCAAGACGTTCTGATGGAACAGCTCGCTGCCGTCGCCGACGATGACATGGACGTCTTTGATCAAATACCCGTCCGTCGTTTTCCTTTTCGGCCGGCGTAGGAACTTGACCAGGACGAAGATGACGATGATCGCTCCGATTGCCATCGAAATCCAGCCGAACAGCGGAATTCCCAAGAATTCAGGCATGATGCTCCCTCCCGTTCCGTGGTTTAACCGAAGATCTTCTTGAAGTACTCGTTGAAGGATTCCTTAGGGGGGATCGCCATGCCCTGTTTGACGTCAGCCAGGATGAGCAGATGGTCTCCCGGATTGATGCCGAAGACATCCCGCGCTTCCTTCGGTATGACGATCTGCCCCTTCGTGCCAACGGTAACCGTCCATGCATATTTCCCTTCCGGCCTATCCATGCGCGTTCATCTCCTCTCGTTCTATGCGTTATACAATTTATACTTTTCATAC
>JAUNJS010000133.1 GCA_030533125.1 Eubacteriales bacterium
GCTTGACGCTCAGGCTGATCTTGTTGCTGTCTTCGTTGAAGTCCACGATCTTGGCGGTGACTTCCTGTCCGGTCTTCAGAACGTCCGAAGGCTTATCGATGTGCTCGCGGGCAATCTGGGAGACATGGAGCAGGGCGTCGATGCCGGGCTCGAGTTCAACAAACGCGCCGAAATCGGTCATTCTGGCTACGCGGCCGGTGACCACGGTGCCGACAGCATACTTCTCTGCCGCGCCGACCCAGGGATTCTGCTCCGGGAATTTCAGGGAAAGAGCGATCTTGGTGCCCTGGATGTCCTTGATCAGGACACGGAGCTGTTCGCCGACCTTGAAAACCTTCTTGGGGTTTTCCACGCGGCCCCAGCTCATCTCGGAGATGTGCAGGAGTCCGTCCGCGCCGCCCAGATCGATGAAAGCGCCGAAATCCGTAATGTTCTTGACTGTGCCCTCGACAGTGTCGCCGGGGTGGATGGTCTCGAAGAGCTTGCGCTGCATTTCCTGGCGCTTTGCAACGAGCAGCTGCTTGCGGTCGCCAATATATCTGCGCCTGTGCGGATTGTACTCGGTGATGACGAACTCAATATCCTGTCCGAGATACTTGCTCAGGTCTCTCTCATACGTATCGGAGACAAGGCTCGCAGGGATGAACACCCTGACTTCCTCGACGACAACGCTCAGGCCGCCGGAAAGAACCTGCGTAACCTTGGCTGTGAGGACTTCCTTGTTGTTGTACGCTTCCTCAATGCGCTTGTTGCCGCGGTCCGCCGCGAGGCGCTTGTAGGAAAGGACAACCTGGCCGTCTCCGTCGTTTACTTTCAGAATCTTGACTTCAAGTTTGTCGCCTACATGCAGGACTTCCGTGAGATCAACGGAATGGTCGTTCGTGTATTCATTCCTGGTGAGAATGCCGTCCGACTTGGCTCCGATGTTCAGGACCGCTTCATCGGGTTTGACATCGATGATCTGTCCCTCGACTACCTCACCGGTGTGAATGGTCTTGAACGATGCGTCCAACATTTGTTCAAAGGTCTGCTCTGACATGGTAATAAACCTCCTCAATGATATTCTTTGGGGTCGATGCCCCCGCGGTAATGCCTATCACTTTTTCTGCACCAGTCAGAGTAAGATTTAGGTCGTTCCACGTTTGTATGAAATGGGTTCTGGGGCATTCCTTCCTGCAGATCTCGAAAAGCTTTGCCGAATTGGAACTGCTCCGGTCTCCTATGACGATCATAATGTCCGCCCTGGCAGCAATCGCCTTTGCTTCCGACTGCCGCTCATGCGTAGCATTACAAATCGTATTCACACAAAGTACATTGTAACGTCTTTTCTTGAGGATTTCAACTACATCTTGAAATTTATTTGCGTTAAAAGTAGTCTGCGCGACGACGCAGAGATCCGGCTCCGGGCCGGAAATCCCGCTCTCCCGCGCGCGGATTTCAAACTCCCCGGCTTCCTCCGCGGTCTGGATCACCGTCACAGGAGTGGACGACCAGCCCATGATTCCCATCACTTCCGGGTGCACCGGATTTCCGACAATCACGATTTTCTTTCCCGCGGCGCTTTCCGCCTCCACGATCCGGTGAATGCGCTTGACAAACGGACAGGTCGCGTCAACGCAGGGAATGCCTTTCTCCCGGATGAGCCGGTCGATCCGTCTGGAAACACCGTGGGAGCGGATGATTACCGTACCGTGTTCCAGGGCGCGGATCTCCTCTTCCGATTCCACAATGCGCACACCCTTCGCCGCCAGATCTGTGACCACTTCCGTATTGTGGATAATCGGGCCGAAGGTATAGATGTCCCCGCCTTTTTCGACTTCTTCATAGACTGTATTGACGGCGCGCTCGACGCCGAAACAAAAACCCGCACTCTTCGCGAGAATAATTTCCGGTTTTGACAAAACACCACCCTCTCCTGTGTCAATCCATTATACCCCGCAGCCGGATGGTTCCGGGAAAATGCTGCGTCGGGCAGACAGCCCTGGTATCCGCATTCCTGTATCCATCACATATTCATCACGCCTGTGACCGGATGATACCGGGGAAATGCTGCGTCGGGCAGACAATCCCCGGTATCCGCATTCCCGCATTCATCACATATTCATCACACCCGCGACCGGATGATTCCGAGGATATGTTCGGTGACTTCCTCAATGGTCATATCCGATGTGTCCACCAGGACAGCGTCGTCCGCCTGCCGCAGCGGGGCCACTTTGCGGGTCATGTCGCGGCGGTCTCTGTCCGCGATCTCGGCGGCAATCTCCTCATAGACCGGGTTTTCACCCTTTTCCCGCAGCTCCAGAAAACGCCTCTTCGCACGGACGCCGACCGTGGCTGTCAGATAGATCTTGACCTGCGCGTCCGGCAGGACGACGGTGCCGATGTCCCTTCCGTCCATGACGACGTTCTGTTCCGCGGCGAGCTCCCTCTGGAGCTGGACGAGGCGGGTCCTGACCTGCGGGACAGCACTGCTCTTCGACGCCATCTCGCTGACTTCCTGCGTGCGCAGGTACGGATTGACATTCTCCCCGTTCAGCAGGACAACCTGTTCGCCGTCCCGGTACGCAATGGAAATCTCCGCGCCGCCGCAGGCTTTGGCGATTTCCCCGGCATCATCCGCCGATATGCCGTTTCGATGAAGATACAGCGCCATCGCCCGATACATAGCTCCCGTATCCACATAGATGAAAGACAGCTTCTTTGCCACCTTTTTCGCAATGGTGCTCTTGCCGGCTCCCGCCGGACCGTCGATCGCGATACTGATCATTTTTCACCTCTCTGTATTTCAAAATCGCAGCGCCTGTGCTTTCTTTTACCGTGTCGTGTGGCGGTGTTCCACCGTCAGCACAGAGGCAGGGGGCGCGTTCTTTTTGGACAGGTCCAGCGATCCGTCCTTCCGCAACGGCCAGACCTCTTTTCCGATCCTGGTTCTCCCTTTTGCCATGACACCTTCTTTGTCAAAATAATACACTTTTCCATCGATCATCTGCCACCCTGTCTGGCGGACCCCGATCCGGCTCAGAAAATATGTTTTACCCTTTATGACCAGCCAGCCTTCATGCCGGATCCCCTTGACGGTAAAATAATAGACTGCGCCGCCGACCTTGTGCCATCCCCCGCGGAGCCAGGTACCGTTCTTCGTCTTATACTTCCAGCCGGCAGAGGTCTTTTTCCACCCGGTGAACTGCGCGTCGGGATCCGCGGCGGTCCCACTGACCAGGGTCGTTCCCGGAATCAGCATCCGCTTATCCAGATACAGTTTCTGGGCGTCGTTGTACACGAGCGTCTGGGTCGTGATCCTGCCGCTTTCCGTGTAGCGCACACGGATCTTTTTTTCCCAGAAATGGCGGTCCGCCGCCACACTGATCATGTTGTCCTGCACCAGGTAGACAATGGTTCCGTTATAACGGTTTCCCAGTATATTATAGGTCCGGGACAGTTTTCTGAGAATCGGCGCCACATCCGGAGCGGAACCGAATTTCGAGCGTTCCTGATCCGCCTGGTTTTTATAGGAATAGTAAATATAGCAGGGATTGACAGCTCTGACAAAAGCTGCCGTATTCGCGCTCCAGATGCCGTGGTGATTCAATTTGAATATATCCGCGGTCAGATTTACTCCGGAAGCCAGAAGATCCCGCTCCGTAGAACACTCAATATCTCCGCCGGTCAAAAAGCTCCTCTCCCCGAGCGTAAACTTCGTCACGAGGGAACTGTTATTGACATAGCCGAGGCCATACACATCATAGGGGTCGAACGAGGAAACGCCCCGCTTATTGTGGTCCCAGAGCACTTTGGCGCGGACATCTCCCACATGGAAGGTATCTCCCTTCCTGAGCTCTATGATCCTGGTGCCCTTCTTTTTCGCGGCGGAAACAATGTCTTTGTAACGATCATAGCAGTCTCTGCAGCTGTTGTACAGTTTTCTGCGATGCGTTTTATAATAAGAAGTGACATAACGTTTCACCGGATCCGGGTTCGCCAGATAAACCTTTTTCACCTTAAAGTAAGAATCCCTAATAATTGACGCCGCATAGTCGCAGTGATCCTCGTGATAGTGGGAAATATAGAGGCTCAGCTTCCGGATCCCTTTCTTTTTCAGAATATGGACGACCAGGTTGGACGGTTCCCTGGCGCCTGTATCAATCAGAAGATATTCTCCACCGGATTCAAGAAGGGCAGCGTCTCCGTATGCTTCCCGGCTGCTGCCGGGATCAAATACCCGGATTTTCATATAGGGCGAGGATCCGGACACCTTGACGGTTTCCTGTTCCTCCGCCTCCTGTGCCTGCGCCCAGAGGGTCAAGAGGCTGCCTCCCGGTCTTCCGGGGACGAATCCGCCCGGAGCAGACAGCAGAACAATAATTAAAACACATCCGAATCCCCGGATCACAGAGGATGTCTTCATAATTCCCCCTACATTGATTTTTCAGACGCTGCTCCCCGCCAGATGCCCCGTGGACCATGCAATCTGCAGGTTGAAACCGCCTGTCTCGGCATCTACATCCAGCACTTCTCCCGCCGCGTACAGCCCCCTGACTTTCTTCGATTCCATCGTGGAAGGGTTGAATTCCGTGACGCTGATGCCGCCCCTGGTCACGATTGCCTCCGCATATCCCCTTGTCCCGGTAATCGTGACAGGAATCTCCTTGATCAGGGAAGCCATCCCGGCGATCTCCCGCTCCGTGAAGGAGGCGGCGCGCCGGTCTGTCTCGAGCCCGGTGAGCATCGTCACAGCCTCCGCGAGCCTGGCCGGAAACAGGGGTCGCACCGCTGCCGGCAGGTGGCGGTTCGGGGCAAGGGAGAACTCCCTGCGCAGCCTCTCCCGCAGCTGTTCCGTCGAGAGCGCAGGCTTCAGGTCCAGAAACAGCCTGAATCCCTGCGGGTTTTCATGAAAATCGCAATAACAGGACGCCGTCAGGATGATCGGCCCGCTCAGCCCGAAATGTGTAAACAACAGCTCCCCGAATGCCTCATATACCGGCTTGTTTTTCTTTTTTTTCCGTCCGCTTTTCTTCCGGATCGTCCGCGCATCCTGGATGCTCTCCCCCCGGGTGTCTTTCCCGGGCTCCGTCCCCGCTTCTCCGGCAGGCTCTCGCCGGTCATCTCCCCCTTCCTGCTTTGGAAGCGGGAAGATCCGGACGGCCACATTCCGCAGGGCCAGTCCCTGCAGTTCCCGGCACCACATCTCCTTCGTCTCAAAGGGAACCAGCGAAGGGGCCGTCTCCGTCACCTGCAGTCCGAGCGCGCGCGCCATGACCAGCCCGTCTCCGGTGGATCCCGTCGAGGGATAAGACAGGCCGCCGGTGCACAGAATCACAGCGTCCGCCGGCATCGTTCTGCCGTCTTTCAGACGCACGCCCTGAACCTGCAGGCCGTCACCACCGGCCTGTTCGGCAAGAATCGATTCCGCGGCTGTATGGTACAGGATGCGCACGCCTTTTCTGCCAGTCTCCCGGAGCAGCGCGGCCGTCACGTCCGACGCGTGGTCGGAAACCGGAAAGACACGGTTTCCCCGCTCGACTTTTACCGGACATCCGTTCTCCGTAAAAAAAACCTTGACCTGCTCCTGATCAAATCCGTAGACGGCGCTGTACAAAAACTTCCGGCTGCGGGCCACATGCGCAAAAAAATCCTCTGTGGAACAGTCGTTGGTCAGGTTGCATCGTCCTTTCCCTGTAATATAAATCTTCTTCCCGGCTTTTTCATTCTTTTCCAGGATTGTGACGGAATGGCCGTTCCCGGCAGCCGCCGCTGCGGCCATAAGCCCCGCGGCGCCCGCGCCGATGACAATAATCCTTTTTCCCATATTGCTTCCCGCATCCAGCTGAAGGCTGCCTCCCGCGGGTCCGGGCGGGAGCGCCTTTTTTCTTTTATTCTTTTCGTCCGAATGTAACAATCAGCCTCATTTTATCGTCAAATTAGACAGAAGGCAACAGTCACACAAAAACTACCGTTTCCGGCCAGGTACCGGACAGGTAAACAGGTTTAAGTTCACGCCCTCTTGAAGGCGTGAGCTGTAACGCTAAACTGCCGGACAGAACAAACAGGCAAAACAAATATCCAAAACAATTCCGCAAAACAAATATGAGGAGGTATATCATGAAAAAAGCAACAGACAAAAAACGCCGCGCATTCTTCGCGCTGATCCTCGCGGCAGCCTGCGCCGCTGCAGGCACCCTGTCCGGATGCGGCGCCGCTTCCGCTTCCGGAGCCGGAAGCACTGTCGTCCGGGCTTCCGCTGCCGAGGCCGCCCCGGCCGCGCAGACAGAAACATCTTCCGACACAATCACGGTCTCCGCGAAGGGCAGCGTCTATGCGGAACCGGACCTCGCGGAGCTCCGTTTCGGTGTGCGGACGCAGGGAGCCGCCGCGGCAGACGCGCAGGCGGAAAACAGCCGCACCGTAGACTCTGTCGTCAAAGTCCTGAAAGAAAACAGCATCAAAGAGGAGAACATCCAGACAACCTGGTATGACGTGAGCCCGCAGTACGACTGGAACACAGGCAACGGCGACACGATCACTGGATTCAGCGTCAGTACAACCCTCTCTGTAAAAGGCGTCGCAATCGCGGAGGCCGGAAAACTGATCTCAGCCTGCACAGAAGCCGGCGCGAATGAGTTCAACGGCATCACCTACAGCTGCTCGGAGTATCAGGTCCTCTACACGCAGGCACAGCAGAAAGCGGTCGAAGCCGCCCGGGAAAAAGCGGACGCGCTGGCAAACGCTGCGGGGCGCTCCCTGGGATCCATCAAAACCATCGCGGAAGGATGGCAGGATACTTCCTATGAGCCGAACCTGAAAACCGTGTCGGCAGGCGGGATGGGCGGCGCCGCCGAAGACAGCAGTTCCGCCAGTCTGATGCCCGGAACCGCCGAAATCACTGCGAATGTGACGGTAACCTATGAACTGAAATAAAGTGCTGTGCCCTCCCGCAGAGAAAACCCGGTTCCCGCAGGGGCACAGGCAGAAAGATACTGCCCGCCCGGAACACAAAGGAGAAAACCGGGGCGCGCAGGGGCACAGGCAGGGAGATACAGCATGCCCCCGGATCACAAAGGAGAAAAATCCGGACCCCACAGGGCACAGGCAGGGAGATACAGCCTGCCTGATCACAAAGGAGAAAATCCGGGGCGCGCAGGAGCAGGGCAGTCTGTCACAGAATCTCCCGCAGCGCCTCCCGGCAGACCTCCATGCGGGCTCCGTACTGCGGATAAAACTCCATCTCCGTCCGGTACGGATGCACAAAAAAGATCTGTAAAATATATCTTTGCACGGAATCCCGGCTGCGGTCTGTCAGACAGGCCGCGGCCTTTTCCACGCTTTTTTTAAACGCGTGCCAGTCCAGGATGTACGCCTCATACCGCTCCAGATCGTCTATCCCCAGCCATTCCCTGACACGAACCGGCGTCTTCTCACGGCCGGTACACTCCTCCTTCTGGACAATGTAGGCAAATTCCCTGTCTGTGTGATAGTACCTGCCCAGCGGATAGAGCCTGCAGATGCCCGGACGATAGGGATGGATCGCGCAGCGCCCCTGCGCGGAGAGGAACAAACAGCCGTCCCGCGCGGCCGGGGACGAACGGCGCTTCCCGGAAGCGCCGCGGCCGTTTTTAGTCCGGATTCCCTCCGGCTGGGTTCCCCCCGGCGACGGTTCATGATGCTGCATCAGATTCGGCAGGATCAGGCCGTCCACCAGCC
>JAUNJS010000492.1 GCA_030533125.1 Eubacteriales bacterium
CGATTCACGGAAAAACCGGGATTCTTACTGAAAGAATTGGTATTCGCCGCATGGAAAAAACCGGGATTCGATTCGCGGAAAGAACCGGGATTCGCTGCTTGGGATTCGCTGCATGGAAAAAACCGGGATTCGATTCACGGAAAGAATCAGGATTCGTGAAAAGAGTCGGAAATCATATAAAAACACAGGATTTTGCAAAGAGGAGAGATACGATGGGAATGGAAAAACTGCTGGAAGGCGCCTATGACCTCCACATTCACATTGCTCCGGACGTAGTCCGCCGCAAATGCACGGAGAGGGACGTGGCCGCCCGTATGCGCGAGCGAAAAATGGCCGGCGGAGCGATCAAATGCCACTTTTTTGAGACAGCAGCCAGAGCCGCGCTCGTATCCATGGATTATCCGGAACTGCAGATTGTCGGGGGAGTTGCCCTTAACCGCTCTGTGGGCGGACTGAACCCGGAAGCAGTCCGCAAAGCGGGCATGGTCGGCGGGAAGATGCTCTGGTTTCCGACGATGGATGCGTACGCGTTCCAGTCTTACAAGCACCGCGGCGACGCGGCGTTTAACCCTGCCGGGCTGATTACCGCCTGCGACGCGGACGGAAACCTCAAGCCCGAGGTGATCGAGGTGCTTCAGGCGGCCGCGAAGTACGGGATGGTAGTCGGCACCGGTCACCTGTCGCCGGAGGAAGGCCTGAAAATCATGTACGCCGCGTACGAAGCCGGCGTCAAAAAGGTGGTCCTCACACATGTGGAACACCCGGCCATCGCTTATACCATCGAACAGCAGAAGGAAGCCGCGTCCTGCGGCGCCATGATCGAGCACAGTCTCAACAACGTCCATTTTGACCGCTGCACGATGGAATCCTTTGTGGAGCAGATCCGGGAAGTCGGGCCGGAGCACGTGATCCTGGACGGCGACTTCGGTCAGTACGACGCCCCGTATTTTGACGATGCCATGGTGGATTATCTGGAGAAACTGTCTGCGTTCTTCACGGAAGAGGAGCTCTCGAAGATGATCCGGGAAAATCCGGCACAGCTCCTCAGCGCGGAGGAATGACAGAAGGCCCTGTTTTCGTACAGGTGGAATTACTTGCGCCATGAAATAATATTTTGTAAAATTACACGGCAGAGGAGCGATCCTCTGCCGTGTTGTTTTCAGACAAGGTCTTTTTTTCCGGACAGGTACCGCCCCCACATGAGCAGAATTTCAATTTCTTTGTAATTTTATTCAGAATTGAAATATTGCGAATGCGTTGTGGGGCGGTCCTGAACAGACAACAGACGCAGGGGGCCGGAGGAGTTTCGGCAGACATAGACAGGACGCCAAAGAGGATCAAACGAAATGCCTTTTAAAATCATTCGGAACGACATTACGAAAGTACATGCGGACGCGATCGTCAACACGGCGAATCCGGAGCCGGTCTGCGCCGGCGGGACGGACGGGGCGATCTACCGCGCCGCGGGAGAGAAGAGACTTCTGGCGGAACGGAAAAAAATCGGCCGGATCGCTGTGGGCGAGGTCGCGGTGACGCAGGCTTTCCGTCTGCACGCGAAATATATTATTCATACAGTCGGACCGGTATGGGTGGACGGGGAGCACCGGGAGCTGGAGCTTCTGGCTTCCTGCTATCGCAAATCGCTCCTTATCGCGCGGCAGCTCCGGTGCAGGAGCATCGCGTTTCCGCTGATTTCCACGGGCGTATACGGATTTCCGAAAGACCGCGCCCTGGAGATCGCGCTCAGAGAGTTTTCCTCATTTCTTTCAGCGGAGGAGGACCGTGCGGAGCCGGGTTCGGATCCGGGATCCGCATCGGATCCGGAATCCGGCTCAAAAACGGGAGCCGGACGAGAGAACGAAATGGACATCACGCTGGTGGTCTTTGACCGGAAGGCCTTTGACCTGTCGGCGGCCCTGACAGCCGACGTCCGCCAGTACATCGACGAAAATTATGTGACGGCCAAATACGCGATGGAATACGGAGATACGTACGCGGAGGAGAGCCGGCGCACATATGAAAACCGGCGCGCGTATGAGAACCGCCGTGCGTTTGAAGGCCGGCGGGAGGACAAAGAGCGCCCTGGATTTTTCGGGGCGCGGCAGACGGCGCGGCAGCGGCGGGAGGAAGCACCCCGGCAGACAGACGGACGGCGCGGTTCTCCCTTTGACAGGCCCGCGGGGAGCAGACCTTTCAGAGACCTGGACGGATCCTTTCCGGAGGAGGCTTTTTCAGAAGAGTCTTTTCAGGGTTATCCCTTTCCGGAGGAGTCTTTACAGGGAGGATCCATGCCGGAGCACTTCCTGCAGGGAGAATCTCTGCGGGAGGAATCCCTGAAAGCAGAATCCCTGCGTGGGGAATCTCTCCGGGAGGAGCCTGAGCCGGAGTACTCCATGCCGGAGCACTTCTTCCGGGAGAAAGATTCTTACGGATCCGGCAGGGAAGACGGGAAACCGAAGCCCGCCGCACAGTCATCGAAGCCCGCCGCGAAGGCT
>JAUNJS010000493.1 GCA_030533125.1 Eubacteriales bacterium
ATACTGGAACCGGGTCCGCGTGAGGAGCTCAAAAATCGACAGCATCATCTACGCGATGCGCAACATCGACAACGGCATCTCTCTGTGCGACATCAACGACATCGAGCGCGGGATATCGAGTTTGCGGGAGCACCTGCCGGACGGAAATCCCGCCGATGTCGACACGCCCATGGAGCAGTTGTTCGGGATCCTGCTGAACGCCACGGGCAAGGACTATGGCCGCCTGCTGGAAACGGACAGGATACAGTTCATTGACCTGGTCCGCTGGGCCTATCGGAAGGAATTCTGGCAGCAGACGCTTACGCTCATCGAATCCCGCGCGCCACAGGAATTCATCGACAAGGGTTTTTACTATTACTGCGATTCGGAGGACGACCGGGAACAGGTGGTCAAGGCCTTCGGGCAGATCTATTTCGACCTGCGCCCCTTTGAAAAGTACAAGCTGGACAAGCTGTCCCACTACTACATCAAGTATTACAGCCGGCAAAAGGCGAGCCATCAGAAGCACGGTAAGGAATACATCGAGGAATATGCGCGGCTGCGCACCGACGAGCTGGACAACGAGGACCCCGGGGAGATCCGCGCATGCTCGGTATGCCCGGACAAGGACGCGGTGAAGGACCTGCTGTTCGCGTACTACTACGTCGGGGATGTCCGAAACCAGACCAACCACGCGGTGGAAACCTACGATGGATTCTACAATATCATGGATGATTCGGACAGCGGAGAGCGGATGGAGCTGATCCGTCAGTCCATCGATTATTTCCTCCACTGCTACGACCGGGTGGCCCGGCTGTCAGAGGGCAGGACGGCCAATGTGATCGAGATCACCAGCGAGGAAATCACACGCTACGCCGACCAGCTGCGGCAGCAATTCAGGAACAGGGAGAGGTAACGCCACATGGAAGCATCAGTACAAAAGAAAACCACGGCGGAAAAGCTGAAGCAGATCGCCTCGATCGGCATCCCCGCTGTCATCGAGAGCATCATTTCAGTGCTCATCGGCTCCATTGACACAAAGATGATCTCCGGCCTCGGGAAGGGCGCCGTCTCCGCGGTTTCGTTCACGTCCCAGCCCAAGCTCATCATACTGTCGATCTTCTTCGCCATGGGCACGGCCGTGTCCGTTTTCGTTGCGCAGGCCCTGGGCCGCAAGGACGGGGAGGAGGCCAACGCCTATTTCCAGACGATCCTGCGGATCACGGTCATACTCTCCCTTGTCCTCGGCATACTCTGCGGCCTGCTTGCCGTGCCCATCATGTCGGTCTGCAACCGGCAGCCGGACACCGTCGGCATGTCCATCAGCTTCTTCCGCATCATCATGTTCTTCCTGGTGTTCAATACCGTATCGATCGTATTGAACGCGGCGCTGAGGGGCATCGGCAAGACACGTCTGACGCTGATTTCAAGCGTCTCGATGGGCGTGGTGGACATATTTGTCAACTATCTGTTGATCGAGGGTCACTGGGGCTTCCCGAAACTCGGCGTGGTAGGCGACGCGCTGGGAACCGTGTGCGGTATGGCCACCGCCTGCGTCATCAGCATACTGCTGATCTCCAGGCGCTCGGAATTCCTGAGCCTCAAGGGGATATTCACCCGGAAGAATGACCCGGAGATCATGAAAAACGTTCACGTGAAGGTCGGCAACACGGTGATTGAGAACCTGTTCACCCGCATCGGCTTTCTGCTGTCCAGCATCATCATATCCAGCCTGTCCTCCGACGTGACCGCCGTCTATTCCGTCACGATGATACTGCTCAACTATTCGTTTTCCTTTGGGGACGGATTGCAGGCGGCGGTGGTCACGCTGACCGGCCAGAGCATGGGCGCCAAACAGTACCGTGAAATAAAGGATTATGTTCGCCTGAGCCGGATCCTGGGCGTTGTTGTGTCCGTCGTGCTGAGCGCCGTCTACATAATCTTCGCGCGCAGGTTCTTCAACCAGTTCTTCCAGGACGAGGAGGCCATTGCGCAGGGCATTTCCTATACCTATGTCGCGGCCGGGCTGACGCTGCTGCAGATCATCCGCATCATCAACGTCGCCGCGATGCGCGGCATGGGCGAGGTGAAGGCCCCCCGGATCATGGCGACGGTTTGCGTGCTGATCATCAGTCCGGCGGTCGCCTTCACGATGACATCCGTGCTGCACTACGGCGTCTGGGGCATCTGGGCAGCCTCCGTGACCTCACAGATCTGCTGGTTCATCATGAGCTGCGTGAAGGAGCACCAGTGCATGCAGAGGGTATTGAGCCTTGAATCGGCATGAAGTGATAAGCGGCGATTCCGTTTCGGGGCTGCTTTGGGAAGCGCCCTGATGATCGGGCGGCGGGAGGACGAAACGCGCCCGTCACACTGCCGCCCGCGTCGCGCGGTATTTCCCGCGGCATCCAAACACAGATCCACCCGACTATCATCCGCAGACGCGGAATAGCATAAGGAGGTTATTTCATGGAAGCCAAGAGAATCAGTATCAGAGAAGCGAAGAA
>JAUNJS010000134.1 GCA_030533125.1 Eubacteriales bacterium
TGGCTGAGATCGACGCACGGTCAGAGGAGCTGCAGAAGGAGCTCCTGAAGAAGGCAAACGCAAAGCAGGGGTTTGAGGAACTGGCCGACGAGATTGATGCGCTCCGGGAAGAAAAGCAGGCCCTTCTTCTGGAAGATGCCAACCGCACGGCTATGAAGCAGCGGCTGGAAGAGCTCGAAGCCTTTCTGGACGAGCAGCAGGAGCCGGTGACGGATTACGATGAAGGAATGGTCCGGAGGCTGATCGAACGGATCACAGTGTTCGAGGACCACCTCGAATTTGAATTCAAATGCGGCCTTGAGACCGAGGTCCAGATGTAAACACACGCACCCATCACGTAGGCGCTCCTTCGGGGGCGTCTTTTTTAACTTTTGGGGGATGGTAATTTGACGCAAGGCGTGCTATAATTTTAGAGTTATAAGTTAAAACACAAGGGAGGTGGACGGATGCTCCAGAATAATGTTGAGATGGATTTGAAAATGCGAATGCTCGAAGACTCGACCACGCAAACAGAGCTGGCGGAGAAACTGCGTGTATCCGTCTCTTATGTGAACCGCATTACCAAGGGCCGAGAGCAGCTCGTCAACAAGACCTTCATCGCCATGATGGAGGAGCTTGGCTATGATGTTCGGCTTGTGTATGAAAAACGAAATGAGGTCTAAGGTGAACCCTTCGATGGAGCTGGAATTGAGGTGAAGTACAATGGCATCCAAGTTTTATGCGGAAGTTAATAGGAAACGCTGTGTTTCCTGTGGAGCCTGCACGCACGAATGCCCCAAGGACGCAATTCGGGTGTGGAAGGGTTGTTTTGCGGTTGTTGATACATCTTTGTGCATTGGCTGTGGGAAGTGCAAGAAGACGTGTCCTGCTGATTGTATAGAACTGAAAGCGAGGGAGGTAGTATAGTGACAAAAAAGAAGCACTGGTATGACTACCTCTGGATATGGACAATAGGCTACTTCGTATTAGGTTTTTTCAATATTCTGTTCGCGTGGTTGGGAATGATTGATTTTCTTCTGCCGCTATTCATAGCGATCTTTGGAGGAAACAAATTCTTCTGCAATCACCTCTGTGGCCGGGGACAGCTTTTTACTGTTATTCCCAAAGCATTAAAATGCTCCCGCCAGAAACCGGCACCCTCGTGGCTTTCTTCAAAGTGGTTTCGTTATGGCTTCCTGATCTTTTTCCTGACAATGTTTGGAAACATCATTTATCAGACATACCTTGTCTATGGTGGAGCATCGTCTTTGAGAGAGGTCGTGAAGTTGTTTTGGACTTTCCGTGTTCCATGGGGATGGGCTTACACTGCAGGAACGACGGCTGACTGGATTGCGCAGTTCAGTTTCGGATTCTACAGCTTGATGCTCACATCTACACTGATTGGCCTGATTGTTATGGTCCTGTTCCGTCCAAGAACTTGGTGCAGCTTCTGCCCAATGGGAAGCATGACGCAGCTCATTTGCAAAGCCAAGAATCACGGACAGCAGCCTGACTGAATAACATAATAAAAGAGAGGAGCGAAATTAGAATGACAGATACATTGGTGATCATTGGTACAGCTGCTGTATTTCTCCTTGCGGTCTGGGGAGTATTTGCAGAAGTTAGAAGATCAAATAAAGCGAGCAAGAAAAACGAGGACTCGAAAAACACAGAAGATATGGAAAGCTTGAAATAGTGCGCCGTATTCTATGAGCAACAGGAGTTGACGCGACTGTGCTAAGCTCACATTAGAGGCCGCCATAAGAAATTGAGCCTTTGCTCATATCCTTCTGCACAGTAAATGTGGAGTGACGAATATGGAGCATCAGAAAACCGGCTTTTCTAAATATCTTTCCCGACTCGATGTATGGGCTCTATCTCTAAGCTGCATCATCGGGTGGGGCGCATTCGTTATGCCGGGGACGACTTTTCTACCTCTTGCAGGACCGGTGGGAACGGCGATCGCCATTATCATCGGCGCATTGATTATGGGTGTTATCGGGATTAATTATTCCTACCTTATGGTGCAGCATCCTGGAATTGGTGGTGTATATATCTATACAAAAAGCGCATTCGGACGTGGACATGCTTTCCTGAGTGCGTGGTTTTTGTGCCTGTCATATTTGGCTCTGATACCTCAAAACGCTACCGCACTTGCGGTCATGTTCCGTGCTCTTTTCAGTGATGTGATTGAGCAGGGTATTCATTATCAGATTGCCGGATATGAAATGTATCTCCGTGAGGCAATAATAGCCGTCACGGTACTCATTGTAATCGGTATCCTTGCTATCCACTGCAAGCGTTTTCTGCAATACTTATTGACAGGGCTTGCCATCATCCTGCTTGTCGGTGTGATAAGCCTTTCCTGTATTATTCTGACAAAAGTTCCGCTCAGCGATATTTTTTCAGGACCCGGTTTTGGCTTTACAAATCCTGTTGCAGCTGTCTTGTCTATCGTTGTTCTTGCGCCTTGGGCATTTGTTGGTTTTGAAGTAATATCGTTGGAAACCGCGCATTTCCAGTTTCCCATCAAAAAATCAAAAAGGCTGATCGGCATTGCGATCGCGCTCGGGGCCTTGATCTATGTTGCCATGTCTACCATTGCGGTGTCCGTGGTTCCGGACGGCTATGCCACATGGCAGGAATACATCAACGATCTTGGACAGTTTCAGGGAGTTGCCTCTTTGCCCACATTCCACGCAGCAAAGGAATTATTGGGCAAGGCCGGACTGATTCTCATAAGCCTGACAGCTATGGCAGCCGTCCTCTCCAGTGTGATCGGGTTTTACCGGGCAACCAATCGCATTCTTGCGAATATGTCGGATGACAATATCCTGAACAAACATTTTGCAAAGCCCAGATTTTGCTTTCTTTTCATCATGATCATTTCTATTTTGACTTCACTGATGGGGAGAAAAGCCCTGGCCTGGATTGTAGACCTTTCCTCGCTTGGCGCAGTTGTCGCATTTGCTTATGTTTCTGCAGTAGTATTGAAAACAGCGAAAAGGGATGAAGATCAAAAGTATACTCGCTTAGGAAAACTCGGACTGGTCATTTCTGCAGTATTTGCTTTTACACTGTTAATGCCTCACGTTTCGGCAATTGAACCGATGGAGACAGAATCTTTCTTTTTGCTGGGGCTGTGGTGCCTGCTTGGATTTGCCTTCTACTGGCGCACGATGCGAATCACCAGTGTGAACGATCAGGGCAGTGAGACGGTGACGATATCCGCGCTGTTTATATTACTTTTTTATTCAGCTTTAGTGTGGTACATCAAGAGCCTCGTGGGAAGAGCTGAAACGGGTCTTACTGCGCCGGTGATTATTAAATACAGTGTCGTCTTTGGTGTTCTGGTGCTGCTGGGACTTCTGGTTATGATTCGGATCGCAACACAGCTGAAAAAGCATCAGGACATATTGGAAAGCGAACGTATCCATGCCATTGAGAGCAATAAAGCAAAAAGCCAGTTCCTGTTCAATATGTCCCACGACATCCGCACACCTATGAACGCGATTATCGGGTATACAACGCTGGCAAAAAAAGAAGAGGACCCATCGATCACAAAAGAGTATCTTGGAAAAATCGAATCTTCCAGTCAGCAGTTATTGGCATTGATTAATGATATTCTTGAAATGAGCCGGATCGAAAGCGGGAAGATCGAACTGGAATATGAGCCTGTCGATATATGCCATGTTTTCGAAGAGTTGTATGACCTGTTTTTGCACCAGATGAAACAGAAGCAGATTGATTTCTCCGTGCATACAACGCAGGTTCATCACCGATATGTATGGTGCGATAAAAACAATCTGAACCGAGTCCTGCTCAATCTCCTGAGCAATGCCTATAAGTTTACGCCTGAAGGAGGAACCGTTACAGCGTCAATCTGGGAAAGTATCAATACAGAAGACGACTTCGGGTCCTATGAGCTCCGTGTCCAGGATAGCGGCATCGGCATGTCGAAGGAGTTCTCAGAGAAAATGTTTCATGCGTTTGAAAGGGAGCGCACTTCAACATCCAGCAAAGTCGAAGGCACCGGCCTTGGCCTTGCCATTACCAAGAGCATCGTCGATTTGATGGGCGGCACAATCGAGGTCATCACTTCTCCCGGTGATGGAACGGAAGTAATCATTCGAATCAGACTTCAGCTTGTTCCACAGGAGGATGTCCCTGATGAAGAAACGAAAGCCGCAGCAGATGAAGAAGTAATAGACTTCACCGGAAAGCGGGCCCTGCTTGTTGAAGACATTGAAATAAACAGGGACATCGCAGCCATGATCCTGACGCAGGCAGGCTTCGAAATTGAAACTGCCGAGGACGGACAAATCGCGGTTGACATGGTATCTTCATCAAGCCCAGGCTACTATGACATTATTCTCATGGATATTCAGATGCCGGTCATGAACGGCTACGAAGCCACGAAAGCGATACGTGCTCTGGATAACAAGGCGCTGGCAGACATTCCCATTGTTGCTGTGACAGCAAATGCTTTTAAGGAAGATAAAGAGGAAGCAGCAAACGTCGGAATGCAGGCACATATAGCCAAGCCGCTGGATATCGAGGAGATGCTGAAAACCTTGTCGTCGGTGCTGAGCGCAAGGGATAACTAATCGACATGTTCCCGCACACAGGCTCCGGTGGATATGTTCCTTGCGAACAGTTAAAACGTGGATATGTTCCCGGAGCCAAAAGTGCGAACAGGCAGAAACAAGGATATGTTCCTGACCGCATTTTTGCGAACAGTCACGGATATGAATTAGTAGTGTCGTTGACTCGTGCCAGCCGGTACATAAGAATATATCGACTCTCACAGAGTCACTTATTGAAAAAGCGAACCCCTTTGAATTCTCCCTATACAATCACACGTTTAGGGAGGGTTCAAAGGGGTTCATCGTTTTATTGTATCAAATCTGCGAGACAGACAGATTAGCTTGTTATAAAAAAGCCTGTCTACAACAGCAACATCCAGCGCGCCCTGCAGAACAGGAGGCACGAATGACAGCGGAACAGAAAACGCAGGTCGTGACCCTGTGGGTTGACGGACTGGGCTACAAGAAGATAGCGGCCATCACCGGCTTGTCACGAAGCACGATCAGATCCCATCTCAAGCGACACGGCTATTTGAACTTCATTCGCAAGGAACCGGAAATCCTGAATATTAAGCCGGCGAAGAAGGGAACTCTCCCTTGCAGACATTGTGGACGGCCTGTTCCACAAACTCCGGGGAGAAAGGTTAAGTCATTCTGCGGAGACAAGTGCCGCGTGACCTGGTTCAACGGGGAGAGATCACGCAAAAGACAGAACAAGCAGCAATGCGCTTTACCGCCCTATACGATGGAAGAATAACCTGACACGATACCAAAGCTCTCCGACATTAATCCGCAGGCCACCGACAAATACCGCCAGGAGAATTGTCAGTACGGCGCTTATGAGGATCCAGATAAAGCTTATCCGAATCGCGCCACCGCCCGGATCGGTGAAGACCGGGTCTGCCTCCAGATGGAACTGTGATGGATTGCTCACATCATAGAGTATATCCACTTCTGAGCCGGCAGGAAATTTGTCCTTATCCATACCGTTCGGGTATTCGACGCGATATTTCTGACCGTCAGCGGTGAACTCCACCACAGGCTTCCAATACACTCTTGCACCACTTCTGTAGCGATGTTCACCGCGCGCATAATCAACGATGATTCCAGTGGTGCGCGTATGCTCGGTCTCGTTACGCTGCCGGGATTCCCTCTTTGTTTGAAGTCCCATTATCAGGAGCATCCAAGCAACCCATGACGTAGCGGCGAAGAAAGCCAGCATTTTCAGAGCCATCGCGGACACCTCCTGAATTGCTTATCAAGCGTTTATTCTGCCGGGGTGCTATGACGATCGATATACAGATCGTAGACGTTGGTAATCTCCGAATTACCTTCCAGATCGGCATAGATATACACCAGTGCCCAGGTTGGCGTAGCGTCCGGAACCACAGGCGTGATCTGGCACAGAATACAGTAATTCATGCCCGCAACTACTTGGGTGGACATCAGGGCAACAGGGGTGTATTCTGCCCCTACGAGGCCGTCCAGCGCCTTGTTAAACGCTGCCTGTGCGTCCTCAGGCAGTTCAACGGAATCGTGGGGAACGTTTGACCAACCGCCAGCCAGCGGCTCTGCAAATGCGGAGGCGGACAGCACGATGAGTAAAAACAGAACGAGAAATCGTTTCATGGGGAAGACCTCCTTTGTGTGCTGATATGCTTACGACATTCCTGCGTCGGTTTCCACAATGTCATCGGTATAGAAGTGCAAGCTCGGCGCAAACCGGGCCATCTCAGCGACTTCATCGATCCGGCCGCTCATCTCGTCGTATTCTGCCCGGATGGCTTCATCCTCCATATAGGCCGGATAGTCCGACGGCACAACCAGGTAGAAGAACAGGCCGACATGGTCGCAGAAGCCAAGATCCTTATAGGCAGGCAGATCACGGAAATCCTCGTCCTTACTGGCACAAAGCTCGAAGAAGAAACCGCCATTGGGGAATCCCTTTTCCGCCCATTTTTCAAGGCTGGCTGTCTGGTAGAAGGCGATGCCATTTTCCTTCTGTTCAACCGTGATCGCATCCTCCCATTCGCTTGGCAGGTAAAGCGTTATGTCGGGGAACTCGTAGACTACGTATTTGCCGTTGATCGTATGCAGGATCACGTGGTCAAAGGCAGAGAACTGTTCCTCTTGCGCGAGAGCCGGCAGGACGGCCAAAAGCAGAGCAATCAGGATGGAAATGAAACGCTTCATGGGTGGTGCCCTCCTTTGTGGTTTCAGCTGCTGTTTGGACGATAATCCACAGTAAAACGTTCCCGTCGGTATTCTGGCAAGAACCGCTCTGCCCTGGAAGCGCGTTTTACCGCCGCTCATCCACCTCTGTCAGTATCCTTCCAATGCTGTCGTGGAACACCAGATCGGCCTCTCCGTCCATCAGGGTCCGGCTCTTATTGATGATGACCAAGTGTTTTCCGCTATACTGCCGCGCCAGTCCCGCCGCCGATCCGACCTGCAGGGAAGTGCCACCGATGATCAGCAGATCTGCGTCCCTGATCAGCCTGACGGCGTTGTTGTGCGCCTCCTTCGGCAGGAATTCCCCGTACAGGGTCACGTCGGGACGGACCATGCCGCCGCATTTGAGGCACTTGGGCTTGCTGGTGCTGTCGAATATGAAATCAACGCCATATTCGGCGTTGCACCGCGTACAGTGGTTGCGCCACGTCGTCCCGTGGATTTCCTGAACATTGATGCTGCCGGCCTTTTGATGGAGCCCGTCGATGTTCTGCGTGATGACGCCGTCCAGCTTGCCCTCCTTCTCCCACTTAGCAAGGATCATATGCGCGGCGTTCGGCTGGACACTGCGGGCGTCCAGGTTGTGCCTGTAGTAATCAAAGAACACATCCGGCTCGTTGCGCAGGCATTCATAGGACAGGAGATACTCCGGCTGATAGCGGGCGAAGCGCTTCTCTGTTTTATGATACAGGCCGTCCTTGCTGCGGAAATCAGGAATGCCGCTCTCCGTGGAGACCCCGGCGCCGCCGAGGAACACGACGTGCTTTGACCAGGCTACCATATTGGCGAAGGCATCGAGCCGCTGCGTGTCCGTCATACGGCTGAAGTAGGCATTCTTCTGTCTGCCATCGGAATA
>JAUNJS010000494.1 GCA_030533125.1 Eubacteriales bacterium
GGTGTGCGGCAAAGAGACGGTTCTGCGCCGGTGCAATGGGCAAATCTGATTAAGTGTCAAAAGAACCGTCCCTGTGTCATCCCTGTGTCATCACCAGTCGATCCAGACGCTGCCCTTGTCCGCGGACTCGACACACTTCTCAAGCCACTTGATGCCGTTCGCGCCGGCTTCGACATCGGGATACCAGAAGTCGCCGTACTCGCTGGTGTCCGCGCCGGACATGGCGACCGCGAATCTGCGGTACAGATTGCTCCATGCCTCAAAGAGGCCTTCCGCGTGGCCGCCGCCGATGCGGTCCTCGACGCGCGCTTCGGGATAGAGGTAGCCGGCGCCGCGCTCGAGGATGCGGACAGGCTCTCCGTCGATCTCGTAAGTCATCTGGTTCGGACGCTCGTCATCCCACTCGATGGAGGCCTTGGAGCCGATCACGCGAATCTTGTGTCCGTGGCGGGCGCCGCAGTTGATGGAGCTGGACCAGCAGTAGACCTGCGCGCCGTCCTGGACGTTCTCGCTTCCATCCAGGTTCATGATCGTGAAGGCGTTGTCCTCAAGCTGTCGGCCTTCAACGAAAGCCTGCTTCGTGCACATGACGTTCCTGATCTTCATGTCGGGGATCATCGCCTCGATGATGTAGAGGGGATGTGTGCCGACGTCACCCATGGCGAAAGAGATGCCTGCCTTGGAGGGATCGAAGCGCCACCTCGCGGCTGCGTTGGTCTCCTCGATCTTCGTGTTGTAGCCGCCGAAAGCGAAGCTCATGTTGATCAGACGGATCGGGCCGAGGTCACCGTTTTTGATCATCTGGCGGGCCTGCTGGATCATCTGATGTCCGGAATAGCCGTAAGTCACACCGACCACGAGGTTCTTTTCCTTCGCGATGGAGACCAGTTCTTCTGCCTCTTTGCTTGTAAAACACACGGGCTTCTCGCAGACTACGTGGAAGCCGGCCTCGAGGGCCGCTTTGGAAATCGCGTAATGCGTGCTGTTGGGAGTCGCGATGGAGACTGCCTCGATCTTATCGTCGCCGCGCTTTGCCTCCTCTGCAAACATGGTCTGATAATCGGGATAGCAGCGATCCGGGGCTACGCCCAGCTCTTTTCCGAAAGCGATGCCGCGCTCGGGATCAATGTCAAACGCGCCGGCGACCAGGTTGAAATTGCCGTCGCGCTGCGCCGCGCTGCGGTGGATGTAACCGATCTGGCTGCCCTTGCCGCCGCCGACCATTGCCCAGCGAATGGAGTGATCCAGTACCTTTGCTCCGTTAATCATGATGACCTCCTTTTTCAGATTTTTGTAAAAATCGGTATTATTGTACAATTGTTTACTTGTGTCAAGTCTCACATTTATTACTTTTTACCCGGAGCCTGCCCTCTGTTCGTTGACAGGTTCCTTTTGCTTTGTTACATTTGCATTATATCTGTGAGACGGAAAACCATGTTGCACAATCCTACCCGGTCATCGATGAAAGAGCCGCTTTTTTTCACAGTTTTCTTCTGATATTGTACATTCCTGCTTCCGGTATTCCGGAAGCGCCCCGGAAGGCGGTGTGTTATGCTTTTGTCACAGCGAAGGACGCGGGATGTCTTTACCTCCGGAAATCTCCCGGTGCTTCTATATGCCAACAGGCAGAACGCGCAGGACGATAAAAGAGATCGCCCTCTGCACTGTCATGAAAACCTCTGCGAGCTACTGATCTGCTACCACGGATCCGGGGTATACGTGGTCGACCACGCTTCCTATGAGATTCAGGTCGGGGATATCATCTACTACAATGCAGGCGGCCGGCATGAGGTCCGCTCCTCCGGGGAGACGGAAATCGGAACATACTGTCTGGGATTTACAGATGTCCATCTTGCGGGCCTTCCCGAGAACCACCTCGTACATCCGGGGGATTCCTTTGTGCGGCCTGCAGGTCAGAAAGAAGCTCTCCTTCTGGGGCTCGCCGACGAGATCGTCAACTGCCCCGAAAAGGAACCCGCGGATCTTCTGCGCATGCAGATCATGGGAGCCGCCTTCCTGATGACCGCCTGCAGCATTCCCTCCGCGCACACCCGCTCTCTCCCGACACGCTCCTCGGAGATCGCCGCCGCCGCGAAATCCTTCATCGACCAGCATTTTACCGAACCTCTTCAGATCGCGGACATCGCCGGCGCGGTGAACTGCAGTACTTCCTTCCTGTCACATGTCTTCAAGGAATACACCGGATACGCGCCCCTGCAGTATATCCACCGGTGCCGGATCGGCCAGGCACAGACGCTCCTCATCTCCAGTGATTACAGTGTCGCGTATATCGCCTCCGCCACGGGTTTTGAGAGCGCTTCCTATTTCAACCGCGTCTTCCGAAAAATCGTAGGCGCCACGCCCGTCGCGTACCGGGAAAAATACCTCGCGGAACTGCGCGGATCACGTAAACAGCTATAACGGAAGGAAATCATCCCCGGCGGTTACTCATTCACGCCCTCTCAGGGCGCAGCAGTAACTT
>JAUNJS010000135.1 GCA_030533125.1 Eubacteriales bacterium
CTGTCTGGAATGGTAACATTCACCAGGTTTTTACAGCCGTGAAAAGCCATATCTCCGATGCTGGTTACGCTGTCAGGAATGGTTACGCTCCGCAAAGAAAAGCAGCAATTAAAAGCATACTCATCAATGCTTGTGACGCCATATGGAATTTCGATACTTGTCAGGCTCAGGCACTCGCAGAATGACCTGGCGCCGATGTGTGTTATGCCATTCGGGAGAGTGACCTCCGTCAGACGGGAGCAGCCCTCGAAAGCGCTGTCGCAGATTATGCGGACATGATCCGGGATCACGACCTTTTCCGCGCTGCTCAGGCATTTAACGAGCGCATTGCCTATGATGCATAGATAGTTACTGTCAAAAGAGAGCAGATGCGCAGGGAACGCATTTGCGCCTACACTCGTTACGCCGTCCGGAATCCGGATGTCTGTAAGGCTCTCACAGCCGACGAACGCATTCCATCCGATACTGGTCACGTTGTCCGGTATGTTGATACTTTTTAAACTGCGACAATCGTAGAATGCGGAAATGCCGATGCTGTGCAGGCTTTCCGGAAGGGTGATGCTCTCAATCCCGGGACAGGCCATGAAAGCCAGGGCGCCGATTTCTGTCACGCCATTCATGATAATGACATCCGTCAGGCTGCCGCACTCATGGAATGTACAGTCGGCAATTCTTTTCACCTTCCCGGGGATGGTGACTTTCTTCAGACGGCCGCACGCACAAAAAGCACTGTTGCAGATCAAACGGACATGATCCGGGATGACGGCCGATTCCGCGTTTTCCTCACATTTCACAAGCACATCGTCCAGAACGCACAAATGATCCTCTCCAAAACGGATCAGCTGCTCTGGAATCGCTTTTTCGCCTATGGTCGTCACACTGACCGGGAACGTAATGCCTGTCAGGCTGGAGCAGCCTTCAAAGGCGCTGTCTCCGATGCAGGTCACTCCTTCCGGAATTTGAATATCCTTCAGATTCTTACACCCTTTGAAAGCACATTCTTCAACGCAGGTCACACTCGCCGGAATCGTTATGCCTGCAAGACCGGTGCAGTCCTCGAAAGAACCCTTCCGGATCCCGGTTATGCCATCCGGGATCGTGATACGCGTTAAACTGCTGCAGCCCTCAAAGGAACCCTTCCGGATCCCGGTTATGCCATCCGGGATCGTGATACGCATCAAGCTGCTGCAGCCCTCAAAAGCCCTTTCTCCTATTTCGGCCACACCGTCCGGAATGCGGATGTCTCTCAGGCTGCCGCAATGAGAAAATGCGTGTTCTCCGATACTGGTCACGCTGTCCGGGATCCGGATGCTCACCAGGTTTTCGCAATAATCAAAAGCGCCCCTCCGTATTTCCGTTACCCCTTCCGGGATCGTCATACTTGCCAGGCTTGTGCATCTCGCGAAAACATAGTCTGTAAGGCTTGTGATCCCGCCGGGAAGCTTCAGGTGTGTCAGACTGCTGCAAAAGGAAAACGCACCGGCGCCGATCCTGGTCACACTTTCCGGGATCGTCACGCTCCCGATGCCGTAGCAGGCGCGGAAAGCATTTGCGCCGATCCCGGTCACGCCGTCCGGGATCGTCACTTCTGTCAGGCTTTCACATCCGCAGAAAGCATGGTCCGCAATGCCGGTTACACCATCCGGGATGTTGATCTCCTTCAGACGTTTGCATCCATCGAAAGCACTTTCGCCGATCCGGGCCGCGCCATCCGGAATCCGTATGTCCGTAAGGCTTTCACAGTTGCAGAAAGCACATACACCAATGTCGGTTACGCCGTCCGGGATCGTAACATCCGTCAGGCTGCGGCATTCATAGAAAGCACTCTCGCCGATCCGGGTCACGCTGTCCGGGACCGTCACTCTGCGCAGGCTTTTACACCTGCGGAAAACACCGTCTTCAATGCCGGTTACGCCATCCGGGATGTTGATTTCCTTCAGACTTTCGCATCCCTCAAAAGCACTTCCGGCAATTCTTGCAACACCTTCCGGGATGGTGACGCTTGTCAGTTTGAAACACGCATGGAAAGCTTTTTCGCCAATATCGGTCACGCTGTCCGGGATCGTCACTTTCGTCAGGTCAGAGTATCTGTAAAAAGCTTTTTCGCCGATGGCCGTTACACCGTCCGGGATGACAACTTCGCTGTCAGCGCCTTTGTATTTCACCAATACCCCGTTTTTGATCACAAAACCCCGCTCCGCGGCAGACTCTGTGTTGTGATCGCTCTGATCCGGCTGCGCTTCGGCAAACGAAAGCCCGTTTTCCAGGGCGTAGCGCTCCACCGCGCTGCCCTTCTCCCCGTAAAGTGTAAGAGCCGGATTACATTTTATGAAGACAGCATCCCCGATTTTTTTGACGCTTCCCGAAAAATAGACGCTTTCCAGGCTTTCGCATCCCTCAAACGCTTTATCGCCGATTTTTCTCACCTTTGCGGGAATGACCACCTTTTTCAGCTTTTTGCAATCGTGGAAAACAAATCTTTCTATAACCGTCACACCGGCAGGAATCCGGATGCTTTCCAGATTTTTGCAATAACCGAATATACCGGTATCCAGTTTCTTCAGGTTTCTTGGAAGCGTGACGGTCCGTAAATTCGTGCACGACCTGAATGCGAAACTCTCGATCGTAGTGACACTGTCGGGGATATTTACTTCTTCCATCGAAACGCAGTCCATGAACGCGCTGTCATCGATAGTTGTAACACTGCCGGGAATGACCACAGTCTGCAGCTCGGAACGGCCGCGAAATGCCCTTTCTCCAATGCATGTCACGCTGTCAGGAATCTGAATATGCGCGCCTTTACATTCGTTTTCACGCAGAATACTGAATACCCCGGTCTGATACCCCTTTTCCTCCAGGAGAGCGATAAGCGAATCGCGGTATTTTTCACAGACCTTCCTGGAAGGCGCGCGCAACATGATATCCGCAAACATTGACCACTCATATATGGGGTTCGCGGAAATCATCTCCATTCTTGCCTCTTCCGACAATTGCGCCTGATTCACGTTCTCGACCCACTGCCTGATTTCCTTATCCTTCTTCAGGCCTTCCCTGTCATCTGTAATGACACTGACTTTTATAAATGGAAATCTTCTGTCTTCCTTTATGAATAAATATGGTTTCTCCGTGCGTGTATACGATGTAAGCACAGTATCGGTGACCGGGTCGCCGCTCATATATTCAAAAGTCAGCGCGCGCCCGTCACAAACCACATGCGTCAGATATCTTTTAGTATAATGATCAGGATTGCATGAGCGGCACAACCCCTCAAATTTCATGCCGGGATCCTTTGCCACAAGCATCAGACAAAGCATCGAGAAAAAGTCGTCATAATCTCCTACCCGGTGTTCTTCTCTCTGAAGAGCGGAACAATCACGAAGCAGCAAGCGTGACCCGTTACAGACGATCTGCCGGATCATATCCTCCGCCTCTTTTATATGGCCGGGATCCAGCTCGCTGCTGTCTCTCTGGTAACTTCTATATGTCAGCCTGTACTCCCCCCACAGCATGGAATATGCTGTGAAATCCTCGCAGCTTACGCTTCGTCCCTGATACCGGATCTTCCTGCCCGGATCGTCAAAAGGAAGCAGTTTATAATTGTTCTGATAGTAAATGTAAATGACCGCTTTCGCTAAATCTCTCGCTTTCACAACCTGTGAATGACTGGAAAAGATGATTTCTATATCTGTTTTTGTGACCATATGATTCGTCCCTGTCCCCTGCCCTCTATTTCCTCATCGTTTCTTTTTCTTTTCAGTGTCCCTCAACATATAACGATTATAGTCTATTGTCAAAAGATGACAAGGGGACGGTTCTTTTGTCACCTCATGCATCTGCCCGTGACGCATTCATTTTTAAGATGACAAGGGGACAGCATTTTCTCCGCGAAAGGATCCGCAAATACCCAGTCATCGTTATTTATGTAGTGATACGCTCTTGCAAAACAGCTCACTTTGGCAGTTGTATTATCCATGCTCATATTCCTTAATGCCCCTTATGCTTTTCCTTTTTCTTCTGCTGTTTCATCTCAAACAGCCTGTCCCTTTCCGCTTCCCGTTCCTTTTTGCTTCGCTCTTTCCTCACCTGCTTATTCTGCTCCTGCTGCAGTTTAAGCGCCTGCTGGGATTTCGTGCCTATACCTTTTTCCGAGGTCTGCTTTTTCGCTTCGCGCTTTGCCCTTTTGGGATTCTTCTTTACATCCTTTACATCAGTTTTGACAGCCGGACTGAATTGCAGGTGATCATAATGCCTGTTGATGAACTCCTGCACCTCATAATCCTTCGGTTCGGCACCGAATGTCACCTTCACCGCCGACAGCCTGCCATTTTCAATTCTCTCAAATACTCCGACCCAGAACGGCTCCTCAAAGTATACCGTTAACCGTCCCTGACATTTTTCTGTTCTCATAGCTTCATGTATTCATCGCAAAAATGCCGGATGTGTTTTTCGATTGCTTCAAGCATATCCTTCTCACATTCCGGCTGTCTGTCCGCCTTTGCGATCATAAGCACTGCCGGTGCGGCAAGCTCCATCGCAAGCATCCCTGCATCATCTTCTTTCACAAGACCGGCTTCCATCATGCCGCGGATGATCTTCTCATACATCCCCACAATCCCGTCCAACTGATGTCTGGAGGTTATTGCCGCCAGCCTTTCATTCCGGAACTGCTCCTGAACAAGAAGCTTTCGTATCTTTTGTATCATCGGATCCTTCATCGTAAAGGAAATTCTTTTCATAGTCACACTCATGAATTCTTCTTTACTTTCCGGAATGTTACCGATATGATCCGCCGAACCGAAGAACTCATCATAATGGCTTTCCGCTTGATCGATCAGCGCATTCAAAATATCCTCTTTCCCTTTGAAATGCTTATATACAGACGGCCCCTTGATGCCGACACTTTCCGCGATCCCATCTACACCGGTTCCGTCATATCCCCGCTCGGCAAAGAGCGTTAAAGCCTCTTCAAGTATTCTTTCCTTGGTTGACATTCCTCCCTCCTCATTTGCTAACGATAGTTAGCAATAATTGTAGCTACAAGTCGTTAGCCCGTCAAGAGACAAATAAAAAAAGCCCGCAGTCATAAGACTGAAGAAGCACCCTTCGCCTCCCCTTCGATTTATTGGGATAATTGCAGCTCCCGAACACGGCAAAGTGATGTTCTGTATTCCGTATCTTGCTGATTATGTAAAAAAGGACAATTATATGGACAGTGCTGTTGAGATCGCAAGAGAACGCAGAGTCTGACCCTATACAAATATGACAGCGGACGGTGCCCGACGCGCCGTATCGATCAGTTCAGAGACAGCTTCCTTCTTTTCACCGGAGAGCGGCACATCAAATGCTCCGTCGAAGAACAGCTTCTCCGCCGGCATCCGCTTAAAACTTGCACCTCCGGAAAAACATCGTCATCAGTCTGAATCACTTTCTCACAGTTCAGCCTCCGGCTTTTTGCCGATCAGCCGCAGTATCTCCCGATCCGGTGCGCCCGGATACATCTCACGCGCATGGTCATAGATCCGCTGCCAGGACTTTTCGGGGGACTCGCTGTAAGCCGCCGTCACCCTGTCATATCCCCAGAGCGTCTCCGGCGGGAACAGGATGGAGACCGGTATGCCGTACTCCTCCCCGCGCCTGTTCCGGCGCCGGGCAAATTCTGAGATGACCAGATATGTCTGCATCTGCAGGTTCGTGATCACGCCTGCATAGTTCTTTTCTCCGCCCTTTCCGAAGCCGGCAGCCTTTTTCAGGTCTGTAGAGAGGATCCGGTCCTTTTTGAAGACCGTATCCCCGTCAGGATCCTCGCCGAGAAAGAAGTCCATGATCTTCTTCTCCCGCCTGCCGGCGAGGCCGTCCTCCCAGCGGGCATCGAAATCGTATCCTGCCCGGCGGCAGTTCACGAAATACGGCAGCCATTCCAGGCTGATAAATCCAGCCTTTTTGTCAAAGAATTTCCCGTAGGCCACCTGCCCGCCGGCAGCGATGATCTCACGCCACTCCCAGGGATCTTCCTGCCGGTTTCCTGACCACCAGAAGCGGGGAGAAGTGTGCTCCTCCGCGGAGAAACCCTTCACCCCGTTTCCAAAGAGCGGCAGGAAGCCGATCTCATTGATCCAGTTCACAAGTTCCTGCCATGTGCGGATCCTGTATGGATTCTCCCAGTCCAGCCCGCGCATGATCCACTCGCCGTTTTCTACAGACATTTCTCAAATCCCCAACTCAGTGCCCGTTTTTCTCCCGTTACATCATACCTGTCATTCCCGACCAAACGCAATGTTCCTTTACTTATTCTCGACGAATTGAATCTGCACTCCATTTGGATCTTTAACGAAAAAGAACTGTACGGATGGATTCGGGGAAACAAGAGGGCTCACCTCCAAACCCTCTTTGAGAAGCTGATCTCTGTAGTCCGTCGCATTCTCCACCGCAAAGCCGATGGAGAGATTGTTTACGGCTGCGGCATGTTCCGGATCAGGAATGATCTCAATATTCGTTGCACCTTCCGAATCTGCAAGGAACGTGATTCCATCTCCAACGATATGTTGGATCTTCAGCCCGCAGAACTTCTCGAAAAAGGCAACAGACTCCTCTTTTTTCGCACTGTGGATCGTGAAATGAGCGAAATGCATAGGAAAACATTGTCATCAGTCTGAATCACATTCTCACAGATCAGCCCCTCCTTTTTTCGTTTGCCTGATGACCGCCTACGCCTTCCTGATCGGATGCCGGATCACGGTCTTCAACCTCTCCGGTTCAACCTTCCGCGCATCAGAGAGATAAATCTCATGATGCAGCCTCTTGTCTGTGATATCCAGAACATAACCCTGTTCCTCCATAAACCTGTGCATCGCATCTACCGTAGCAGGCTCATCGTCATACGATCCAATATGCATACACTGCACGCAGAGCGCTTCATCGTAGGTGAAAAACTCGACCTTTGAAAAATCCAGCTTTTTCTTTACTGTCGCCTCTGCTATCGCCCAATCAAAATCTGCTTTCGTAACGAAGTCCGGCAATCGGATGACAGAGATCCAGTTGAAATCGGCTTTACGGGAATAGTCTATCCCGTCAACGCCGTTCATCCACCAGAAACCCTCCAACGGCGGCACCACAAAATCGAAGTAACCGTCAATCCGCCGGTTACCTTTCCTGCTCATCTTGATCGTATACGCAATCCCATACAAAAGCTCTATGGCCCGCTTATACTCGCCATCCTCATCATTCGGATCACCGCTGCCCCTTACCGCTATATAATTCATCTTCGGTACAGTGACGATAGACGGCGTGCCCTTCGGCAAATAGAATTCTTTATATTCTTTCTTGTAATCAAAAGCCATATCCTCTACACCTCCGCCAGGTCTTTTTCTTCATAAGGCTTATTCCAGGAACCGATCTCGATCAGATTACCTTCAGGGTCAGCGATATAGCAGGTTCTCTGTCCCCAGGGTTCCAGTTCCGGTTCAAGCACAGATGTAGCGCCATTTTCCAAAGCCGTCTTAAACGCCGCATCCACCTCTTCAAATGTATCGACATACAGGGCAATTTCAAAATGGCCATTCAAACCCTTGATATACTCATATCGCTTTCCTGTCATCTTCTCAAAATCTTTCCTGCCATACAGCAGAAACAACGTTCCATCTTTC
>JAUNJS010000495.1 GCA_030533125.1 Eubacteriales bacterium
CCCCGGCCATAGCAGGGACCACGTGGATCTGCCTCGCCCCGTCGATCTACGGCGTGTTCGTGCCGCTGAACATCCTCTGCACGGAGCCCTCGGACGCCTACGCGGCCAACCAGCCGGAGGGTCGGCTCGGCCAGTTTGAGTCCGACGTGTACCCCTGGTTCACCTTCAAAGAGCTGAACACCCTGTGCCTGACAGACTACATCACCTATGGCAAGCCGGTGCGCAACTATTGGCACATCGCGGAGCAGCACATGATCGACAGCTTCAAGACGGAGCTGGAGGCGGTCAACGAGCTGCTGCGCACCGATCCGGCAAAGGCGCAGCGGAGGATGACGGACTTCTGCTCGGGCCTCCAGGAAAAGGCGTTCGAGGACGCAAAAGCGCTGCTGAACGAGGTTCGCTGGGCCATGAGCGAAAATTCGAATACGATGAAGATGGGGCGTGACCCGGAAACCGACGAGCTGCTTGACACCCCGGTCGTACTCGACCCGATCGATGTGGAGCTTGACGGTAGTTTCTACGGACAAGTGTCTGAATAGACCACAACTCATTGCGCTATCGGCGCGATAGAGAGTCTTATGGCATCGATGAACCGGGGAGGTCTGAATGTACAGCAGCCTGTTTTGCCGATTGTATAATGAGTTCGGCTGGAATGAGTATCCTCGCACGTTTGCGGAGGAGCTGTTGACGTGGCTGGATGCGCGTCATATCCATATCCGTACAGCGCTGGACATCGGCTGCGGCACAGGAGTGCTCTGTGAGGCACTCTCTGATCACGGAATCGAAACGCTCGGCATCGACCTTTCCGCTGAAATGATCGCAATTGCCCAGGAACGCGCGCCGCTTCTGTCCTACAGGGTCGCGGATATGGTGACCTTCTCGACCTCCGACCGCTTCGACCTCGTCACCTGCACCGGGGACGCGCTGAACCATATTACCGATGCTCACGAGCTTCGTAAGGTGGTTTCAAATGTCTGGGATGCGCTCAATCCCGGCGGCCTGTTTGTTTTCGACCTTTTGAATGCCGGCGAGGTGCCCGACGGCGATCCATTTGAGGCGGATTTCGATGGCGGTTTGACGGTTCGCTTCCGTGCTGACCATGATTTTGACGGCTTTACGACGCTGCGGATTGACGGGTGTAATAATGGAGTGCATGCCTTTTCAGAGGTAATCCGGGAAAGGCTGTACGAGGTTGATGAGATATGCGATATGCTGGCGGAGGCCGGTTTTAAAATTCTTCAATGCAGCGGTTCGCTGTTGGAAGGGAAGCAGAGTACCACGTGGTACATCGTGACGAGAAAACACAACAGGAGAATGAATTGATATGCCATACTCTGAATCCATAATCATCCGCACCCACGACTGCGACATGAACGGCTTCTGGAAGCCGTCCTCTATCCTCGAATCCATGCAGGAAGCGGCTATCGCCCACTGTGATTCCTTGAATCTCGGGCGGCCGGTTCTGGATTCCATGGGCATCGCGTGGGTATTGTCTCGCTGCAGAGTGGAGATGAAGCGGTTGCCGCACATCGGCGAGACGTGTACAGTCTCTACCTGGGCCATGCCCACACGGCATCTCTTCTTCCCCAGGGCGCATGCGTTTAAGGATGCGGAAGAAGCGATCATCGGCGAGGCTTACGGCCTCTGGCTGCTGATGGATAAAGAGTCACGCAAGGCTGTATCCAACCCTCTCATCACTGCCCATCTCCCCATCGAGCAGAACACCGTTTCCGTCAAAGTCGGTGGCGCCGTCCGCCATGTGAGCAACTCTCTCATCACGCAGCAGATGACTCCTCAATACACCGACTTCGATCTGAACGGCCATGTGAACAACGCGAAGTATATGGATTGGTGCTGGAATGCGCTCGGGGCGGAGGCGCTCACAGGACGGCGGATCGCCGCCTTCGACGTTGAGTATGATCGGGAAGTGAGGATCGGGGAGAAGGTCAGGACAGCGCTATCGAGGGACGGGGAGGCGTTCTCATTCTGCGGATTTGAGCAGGATGAGACGAGATGCTTCGCGATCAGAGGGACACTGGCGGAGATTTGAACACACGCTGCCCTGATCCTCCCCTCCTGCATCAATGACACACGAAACGGAGATGACAGCAATGGATAGATTCGCACTCGTAGAGTCCTTTAAGGACACTCAACGTCTGATCAAGGAAAACCCTGCCCTACGTGACGCCACGCTTACCATGCAAGCCGGGACAAGGCTGTTTCTGCCGGGCTTTGATGCTGTGGCTTCTGTCTGGAAAAGCGACGTGCCGACTATCACAGTTCTGGAAGACACGACGTTCCACTGCGCACAGCAATATCTCTCGGAGGGCCGCGTTGCGGTTCTAAACTTCGCAAACGCCTATTCACCTGGCGGCGGCGTCACCCGCGGCGCAATGGCGCAGGAGGAGTGCCTCTGTCGGAGCAGCAACCTGTATGAAGGGCTGACTCTCCCCTACTTGCTGAAAAACTATTACAAGA